>CAZHJV010000038.1:0-14365 GCA_964533525.1 uncultured Methanomassiliicoccales archaeon
GGCGAGTTCCGCGACATTTGCTGCAAGTACTATTCCTGCGACGATGAGAACGACCCCTCCGAACTGGTTCCTGCGTGCGGTCCCCCGATCGAGCCGGACCCCCAGGAATCTCTTGGTCCCGCAGATCATCAGGAGTCCCGCGAGGGCCACCCCGGTTCCGAGTATTACAGCCCCGTCCATGTACAGGGAGAGGACGAGGAACACGACCCCTGCGGCGATGGCGACCGTCCCCGCACGGGTGATGCCCCTATATGACCCGAAGTCCACGGCTCCGAAGAGCAGCAGCAGGATGCCCCCTATTCCGACCACGATGTCGACGGAGCCGGCCCTGCACACCGCCATGATTATCCCGAAGATCAGGAACAGCACCCCGACGAACAGCATGTTGATCCATGAACGTCCGGCGAAACGCTGCAGATTCAGATCGCTGCCCCTACCCATTTCTACCGCAGGGGATTATGCATACAGAATATAAAAACACTAATCGGCCGGAACGGATGTGCCAGACGGAGAATCTGAGGGCCGCCGCGCATCGCAATGCATGCACGGCGGTCCGGGGAGGGAGGCCGGCCGGGCCGGCCGTCCCTCTTCGGTTTCACTTAAGGGCTTTGATAAGGTTGACAAGACCGAGGACGAGGAGGATGAGACCTCCGAGCCTGATGAGGATGTCCGCGACGTTGCTCGCAACATCGACGACGAGTCCGACGATGAGGCAGATTCCGACGATGAGGAGGACGACGGCGATGATCTTGTTGAGGGTTGCGGAACCGGAATCGATGGTGCCCATTCCGAATTTCTCCGCAATGGAACTCGTTGCAGCGCCCAGTGCGGGGAGAGCGGAGAAGATCAGGATGATACCTACGAGGATCTTCGCGATGCTGTCGAACGCTCCGATGATGATCAGGATGATACCGACGATGATTGTTATGAGTCCGCCTTTGACATCGGTGGACTTCAGTACGATCTGGAGGATTCCGATGATAATCATTACGACTCCGGAAATCCAGAATATGAAGTTGATGGAACCGTTCCCGAATGCGAGCATCACGATACCTATGAGCAGGTACATGATCGCAGTGAGGAGAGCGTTTCCGGACATAGCTCCTTTGAGAGATGCAGCCATATTGATGCCTCCGAAGGTAAGTACGGGTGTAAGTATAAAAAACAGTCCCGTGAAAACGATTGAATTATTCGGAAAATGAAACCGCCCTGATGAGGGAGGAATGGACGTATTAACCGTTATTTGAATCACTCGGGCGGGTTTTTTGTGAACAAGTGTCGCAAAATGATGCCTTAACACAGCATTCCGAGACAATCTGTCTGGGACATCGAGCGAATATTATTCATATATGAGAATACAATCCCGTAATTTATGTCATTCCTTGACAACACTAAGACTGCAGGGACGGCACTGTGGATCGTCGGAATTCTGATGATCATCTCTGCCCTCCTTTCCATCGTCTGCGGATTCGTAGACGACGATATGAAAGACCACTCGGTCGGATACGCCATAATGGGGATCGGAGCCCTCATCTGCGCATTCGTCTACTTCGGATTCGGAAAGAGTATCCGCAGCGGAAATCTCTCCGACAAATTCGGCATCGTCACCAAGTTCGTGTACGTTGTCGGACTCGTTACCGTCATCACCGGTATCTTCACCGCGATTTCCGGAGTCGGATTCGATGACATCGCCACCTACATCGTAAGCGGAATCATCATCGTCATCCTCGGTCTCATCGTCATGTGGATCTACAAGAAGATCACCGACGACTCCATCACCACCTTCGACAGGGTCATGTGGATCATCCTTCTCGTGATCTTCATCATCCTCTTCATCCTCACCGTTGCATCCATCTTCACGGTCTCCGGAAGCGGACTCGAGCTTGCCGTCAACGTCATCAATGCAATCTGCGACTTCGTGATCTACCTGTTCATGATCGCATTCCTGCTCAACTCCGACGTCAAGGCAAAGTTCGGAATGTGAACTGAGTAAAAATCAACTTTAACCATCAGGTCTCCGGACCTCCCCTTCGGGGGTCCGGAGACTGTATTTTTTTCATTTCTTCCGTTACTGGTTCTTTCGCCGGTATGTTTGTTTTCGGCAATTGCATCGGTTCGAGGAATGGTTCCGTATCGGGCGGATGCGGGGACACGGTTCCGAGGACCTATCCGGATCCGCAGGGATCTGTCCGGTCGGACGTTCGCCGAATGCGGCTGCAGAAGGAAACCCGTGTTTCCCCAATCGGACAGCCATGCAGAGGTGCGGACGGAGCTCTTCCGAAAGTGCCAGCAAATGAAAAACAAGACAGGGAAGGGGCCTCGGAGGCCCCTTCCGGAAAGGGTTTTCAGCGGAGTTTCCTGTTGCATTTGGGACAGAAGTCCGCATTCTCGGGGACTTGTTCCCCGCAGTGGGGGCAGGGGAACGATTTCTCGCTCACATCCACCTTCCCGTCGGTGTGGGTGACGACGTTCTCCTCGCTCTCGAATACCGCTCCGCACTTGGGGCAGACTTTCGCATCGCCCGGTACCTCCGCCCCGCACTCGGAGCACTGGAAGAAGTCGTCCTTCCTGCGCCTCATCTCCTCGGGGCGGTCGATGTATGCGCCGCACTTCCTGCACTTGATCTCCCCGGGAAGGACCAACGCGCCGCATTTGGCGCACCTTCCGTATCCCTGGGGGTACAGGCGTCCGTCGTTCTCCATCTTATCCCTCTTTCCGCGGATGCTCCTCCTGAGCAGGGTGGAGAATATCAGGATGAGGAAGAATATGAGCAGGACGTAGAGCATCACGACAGCCGCTCCCTTATAGCACTGGGCGCCGCATCCTGCACCTGTGAATCCCGTAAGGGTGGCGATGGATGCCGAATCCCCGTCGTAAGTGACCTCTCCGTCGACGGATTTGCCGACCGCGAGGACGAGGTTGTGCAGCTGGGACATGTCGAAATCCGATTCGGTGAGGGTGTACGACAGATGGCCGGACGTGCGGGAACTGTCCACCGCTATGTTCTTCAGACTCTCTATCTGAGGAGAGCTGTTGAATGGGATGAGGGTCACTTTGGCATAGCACAGGTAGACGGTGTCGCCGTCGTATCCGTTCCTGTCGAAGTCCGCATTCACCGTTATGGTGTCCGCCGCATCGTCGTATGCATAGGTGACGTTGCTGAACGCACCGTGATCGGACACCGATTCCCTGCTGTTGCTGTCCACGAATCCCGGACCGACGACGGCCCCGCCGACGGCTATTCCGATTACTGCGAATATCAGGACGAAGACCGCCTTCGTCTTGGCTTTGGCTCCGAACAGGTGGGGGATCATGTATGCGACCACCGCCGCGATGAGCCATCCGATGGCGGATCCTCCGAATCCTGCGACGCAGAGGACGGCGATACCTATGACGGCGCCGGCGCACATGGCGATGATCTGCATCACTGTGACGGAGCGGAACACCTTTTTCGAGAAGACGGAACCGCCCGTGTTGTCTGATTCCATGCGTGTGCCTATCTGATTTCCTTTTAAATAGATAGTGGCAACCCCCGGAACGGGTGCGTTGGACCGTCTGGCACATGCGGCCGGCACGTTATCGGCGGAGTCCGATGCCCGCAGGGTGCGCAGGGACAACAACTCCTTAATATTGGGTGCATATCATCAGCAATCCGAAGGAGGTGCAGCGGTGGCCACAATCGAAGAGCAGATCGAGGAGTTGGAGAAGGAGATCGCCAACACCAAGAAGAACAAGGCGACCGAAGCGCACATCGGAAAACTGAAGGCCAAGATCGCGAAGCTCGCCCTCGAGAAGGAGAAGAGACTCGAGACTATCAAGGCGGGCGGCGGTTCCAAGGGTTTCTACGTCAAGAAGGCGGGAAACGCCACCGTGGCCCTCGTCGGTTTCCCTTCCGTCGGTAAATCCACGCTTCTCAACCAGCTCACCGGAGCCCATTCCGAGGTGGGTGCGTATCATTTCACCACCCTCGACGTGGTGCCCGGAGTGATGGAATACAACCATGCGAAAATCCAGATCCTCGATATGCCCGGTCTCATCAAGGATGCGTCCAGAGGCAAGGGCAGGGGAAGGGAGGTCATCGCGGCCGCCAGGTCCGCCGATGTCATCCTTCTGGTCGTGGACATTTTCAACCCCGACCTCAGGGTCCTTCTGAAGGAACTGTACAATTCCGCCATCAGGCTCAACCAGCACGCACCCGACGTCAATATCACCACCGCGCAGCAGGGAGGCATCGTCGTCAAGCCCACCCTCAAGCTGACCAAGATCACCGCGGATACCATCAAGGACATGGTGGCCGCCTACGGACACATCAATGCGACCGTGGTGGTCCGTGAGGACATCGACGTGGAACAGATGCTCGATGTGCTCGCGGGGAACCGTGTCTACATCAAGGCGGTCATGGCCATCAACAAGGTCGATCTCGCGAAGCCCGGACAGCTGGAGGCCGTGCAGGAGATGCACAGTGCGTACAAGAGCGTCGGAGTGTCCGCCGCCACCGGTTACAACATGGACGCCCTCAAGCAGGAGATCTACGACCAGATCGACATGATCCGCATCTACCTCAAGCCCCAGGGGCAGGAGGCGGATATGAAGGAGCCTCTCATCGTCAAGAGGGGCAACTCCGTCGGAGAGGTCTGCGAACTCATCCACAGGGACTTCAGGAACGCATTCAGATATGCGATGGTCTGGGGGAAAAGTGCGAAATTCCCCGGTCAGACTGTAGGAATGGACCACATCGTGGAGGACGAGGACATCCTCTGCATCATCGTGAAAAGGTCCTGATCACTCCGGGAATTTTCTTCTGACGGTTTCCAGCATCCCTTCGAACGTGGACGTCTCCGCCACGGCGTCGCAGGGCATCCCGCATTCGAGCATGGCCCCTGCGGTCGGTTTCCCGATGGCCACCTTGAATATCTTCTTCAGGGACGCATCCGCTCTGTCCTTTCCGAATCTCTCCGCCATTTGACCGTAGAACGTCCTGAACGATCTGGGACTTGTCATGAGGAGGGCATCCAGGTCTCCCAAGGCGGTTCTTTCCAGAAGAATCTCGGTCTCTGCGCACATGGGTGCCGGGACCATGTCGTAGACGTGGGCGTCCACCACCCTCGCCTTCCCTTTCTCCAGGATCTCGGCGATCTTTCCGTCTCCGTCGGCGGATCTCAGGAGGACGACGGTCTTGTATGCGACCTCGTCGTAGATCTCCTCCGCAACCCCGACGCCGGAATAGACTTCCGGGACGAGGTCGGTCTCCCTGCCGATGAGTTTTTCCAATGCCTTCTCCGTGCTGCTGCCGGTGCAGGCGACGTTGGTCTCCTCCAAAAGTGCCAGCAGCTTCTCTTTGCCGTATTCCGCCACGCATTCCTCGACCGCGGTGGCGGATGCGAAGACGGTGAAATAGACGGTTCCCGAGGACAGTTCTTTTTCGACGGTATCGAATATCTCCTTATCCGCCCTCACGGGGTCGAGGGAAGGTGCCCCCACGGGTTCGAAACCCATTGCGGAGCAGGCCTCGTTCCCCTCAAGGATCCTCTGTCTGGGTCTTGTGAATCCGACGGATATCACATCAGGTCCCCCAGGACCTTCCTGAGACCGACGACCTCTCCCACGACTATGATCCCGGGAGCTTCGGCCCCGTCCTCTTTCACGGTCTTCTCCAGGTTTCCGACGGTGGTCGGGAACACCTTCTGGTCGGGGGTGGAACCTTTGGAGAGTATTGCCGCGGGCATATCCGGGGACATGCCTCCGCCGATGAGGCCTGAGGAGATGTTCCCTGCGTTCTCCAGCCCCATGAGTATCACGAGGGTCCCGTGTCCTTCCACGAGGCTCTTCCAGTCGATACGTCCGCCCTCGCCCTTCTCATGTCCGGTGACGAATGTCACCATGGACGCATGGTCCCTGTGGGTCACGGGGATGCCGCATAGTTCCGGGACGGATATGGCGGACGTGACTCCCGGGACCACGTGGACTTCGACGCCCGCGTTCCTGAGCTCCTCCGCTTCCTCCGCACCCCTTCCGAAAAGGAACGGGTCGCCTCCCTTGAGTCTCACGACGGTCTTCCCTTCCTTCGCATACTGTACGAGGAGGCCGTTGGTCTGCCATTGCTTCAGATGGTGGTCCGCGGCCCTCTTCCCCGCATCGATGAGTTCCGCATCGGCCCTGCATTCCTTCAGGAGCGCGGGGTTGGAGAGGGCGTCGTACATTACGACGTCCGCGGAGCGGAGGGCTTCCAATCCCTTCACGGTTATCAGTCCCGGGTCGCCGGGGCCCGCACCCACGAGATACACTTTTCCGGTCATCTGGGTCATACTCTCTTCATGAGTCTGTCCGCGATCTCCTGGGCGTGGGACATGGCCTCCGACGCGGGGAACTCGGCGGAGATCCTCACGGGGACTATGTCGATGAAGGAGACGGCGATCAGTTTCATCGTGTCTCCGTCCAGCTCCGCGTTGATGCCGACGGGAGAGGAGCATCCCGCACCCATGAGTTCGAGGATCTTCCCTTCGAACTCGACCTCGGCGCGGGTCTTCGCATCGTCGATCCTCTTCAGGAGTTCTATGGTCTTCGCATCGTCCTTCCTGCACTCGACGGCGATCGCACCCTGTCCCGCGGCGGGGATGAAGACGTGTTTGTCGATCGGGTGCACGTTCCTGTCGATGCCGAGCCTGTCGAGGCCCGCCTTCGCGAGGATGACGGCGGTGTACTCGCCGTTGTTGAGTTTGTCGAGGCGGGTGTTCATGTTCCCGCGGATGGGTTTGACCCTCAGGGAGGGCTTCGTGGCCCTCAGGAGCATCTCCCTTCTGGCGCTGGACGTTCCGATGATCGCACCGCACTGCAGGTCCTGCAGGGATGCGGGGACGAGTGCGTCCCTGACGTCGCCCCTGGGGAGGATGGCCGCGACGGTGAATCTGGGATCCATGTTGATGGGGATGTCCTTGAGGGAGCTGACGGCGCAGTCGATCTCCCCTCTCAGGAGGGCTTCCTCCAGTTCCTTCACGAACACGCCGGTCCCGCCCATGGCGGTGAGTGCGGTCTCGGTGTCTTTGTCCCCGGAGGATGTTATGCCTTTGATCTCGCATTTCTCTCCGGTGATCTTCTCGAGGCGCTCCCTGAACTCCTCCGTCTGTGCCATAGCCAACTGGCTCTCTCTGCTTCCGGCGATCATTTCTTCACCTGTTTTAGGAATCTTTCGAATGTTCCCGCGATCTTGTCGCAGGCTTCGTCATCGTGGGCCGCCGACAGGAATTCCACCTCGAGCGGTCCGGGCGGCAGATATACTCCATGATGCAACATATAGTCGAACATCTCGGCGAACATGTTCCTGTCCGCCGAACGGGCATCGGCCCCGTTCTTCGCCTCATCGATGCCGAAGAAGACGGAGAACATGGATGCAACGGACTGTATGCATCCCTCCGTCTCCGTGTCCTCGAGGGCGTCCCTCATACGGGACACGAGCGTCTGGGTCTTTTTCTCGAGGCGGTCGTACCTCCCCTTCTCGGCCATCAGCTCTATGGTCTCCAGACCTGCCGCCGCGGAGATCGGGTTGCCTGCGAAGGTGCCGGCGGCGTAGACGCCGCCCGCGGGTGCCACGAGTTCCATAATCTCCTTCTTCCCCATAAATGCGCCTGCCGGATATCCGCCTCCGATGATCTTCCCCATGGTGGTGAGGTCGGGGGTGACGCCGTAGCGGCTCTGTGCGCTCTTCGCGGATACCCTGAACCCGGTGATGACCTCGTCGAAGATCAGGAGGACCCCGTGTTCCTCCGTGATCCTCCGCATCTCCGCCAGATATCCTTTCTCCGGCGGGACGACGCCGACGTTGCCCATGACGGGCTCCATGATGATCCCGGCGATGTCCCCGTTCCTGTCCAGGAGCGACTCGAACGCACCCGCATCGTTGAACGGGACGGTGTAGGTGTTCCTCACGTCGTCGGCGGGGACCCCGAGGGAACCGGGGGTGCCTCCAACGGATCCGGAGCCGGCCGCCACGAGGACGGTGTTGTGGGCTCCGTGGAATCCCCCGTCGATCTTGACGATGCCGTTCTTCCCGGTGTATCCTCTGGCGAGTCTCACCGCATGCATCGTCGCCTCGGTCCCGGAGACCGCGAGCCTGCACATCTCCGCCGAGGGGACCGTCGAGGTTATCTTCTCCAGGAGGAGGGTCTCGGGGCGGGTCGGGGTCCCGAACACGGAACCCTTCTTCGTCTGGTCCCTGACGGCCTTGGCCACCCTGGGGCACGAATGTCCGGCTATGAGGGGGCCGTAGGCCATGCAGAGGTCCACGTATTCGTTCCCGTCGATGTCTGTCACCATGCAGCCCTTCCCGCTGTCCATGACCACGGGGAAGGGCTCGAAGGCCCTGACGGGGGACGACACGCCCCCGGGGGTGATGCCTCTGAGGGTCTTCGCTTCCGATTCGGATTCCGAGAGCCTCATGTCATTCTCCTCTCAGTATTCTCGCGGCGTCCTTCGCGTAGTATGTGATGATCATGTCTGCGCCGGCCCTCTTGATGCCGATGAGGGATTCCATCATGATCCTCCTCTCGTCGATCCATCCGTTCGCGGCCGCCGCCTTTATCATCGCATATTCCCCGGAAACCTGATATGCGCATATCGGCACGGGGAAGGTGTCCGCAGCCTCCCTCAGGACGTCGAGGTACGGTCCGGCGGGTTTCACCATGACGATGTCGGCGCCCTCGTCGATGTCCGATGCGGTCTCCCTCAGGGCCTCGCGCCTGTTGGCGGGGTCCATCTGGTATGTCGCCCTGTCCTTCCTGGCGTTGCATGCGCAGGAGGGTGCGGACTGCGCGATGTCCCTGAACGGTCCGTAATAGGCGCTCTGGTACTTCGCGGAGTACGCCATGATCGGTATGCTGTCGAAGCCTTCGGTGTCGAGGGCGGACCTGATGGCGTCGATCTGCCCGTCCATCATCCCGCTGGGGGCGATGATGTCCGCGCCGGCCCTCGCCTGGGACACGGCTATCTTCCCGTAGAGCTCGATGGTGGCGTCGTTGTCCACGTCGCCGTCCTCCGCGAGGACGCCGCAGTGCCCGTGGTCGGTGTATTCGCACATGCAGAGGTCTGTGATGATGACAAGGTCCTCCCCGTCCTTCAGGGCGCCTCTGAGGCCTCTCACGGCCTTCTGCACCACGCCTTCGTCCGAGTACGAGTCCGAACCCTCCGCATCCTTACGGTCCGGGATGCCGAAGACGATCACGGAGTTCACCCCGCTGCCGAGGATGTCGTCGAGGATCCCCCTGTATCCGGAGAGCGGATATGTGGGCACACCGGGCATGGATTCGGTATACTGGGTCTTTTCAATGCGGGCATCGAAGAATACGGGGAGGATGAGGTCGGAAGGATCCAGTCTCGTCTCGCGTACGAGGGACCTGATCCCCGGTGTCCGTCTGAGTCTTCTTCCCCTGTTTATCGGAAACATCTGTACAATCACTCCTTTCTGCGGCCCTGTCCGGTCTCAGACCGAACAGTTTCGCCGCCGCCTCCACTGTGGCGGAATCTCCCCCGAGGGCGGCTTTCCTGAGGTTCTTTATGAATTCCGCACTTATCATTTTGACTATGGCATGGGACATGCAGTCGATGACGTCCGACGGGCTGTCGCCGTTATCCAGGCGGGATCTGGCCATGGCAGCCTCGTCGGATCTTATCCTTTCGCACATGATCCCCATCTCGCGGATGGTGGCGTTCGCGTCCCTGATCTTGCGTTCGTCGTCGATCTTCTCCATCTCCTGACGGATGATCCTCTCGGCGGCGCCTATCTCCTTCTTCCTGCGGGCCACGTTCTCCGTCGCGATGGCATCGAGGGAGGCCATGGTAGAGAGCTTCACGTTGGGTATCCCCGCCACCTCCTCAGCCACGTTCACGGGGACGGAGACGTCGATGATGAGAAGAGGTCTTTCGGGCCTCTGGCACATTGCCTTTTCCGCCATCTCCCTTGTGATGACGGGATGCTTCGCGGAGGTGGCCACGAGGACCAGGTCGCTCTTGGCCATCATGTCCCCGAGGCGGTCGAGGGTGACGGCGGTGCCGTCTAGTTCCCTCGCCAGTTCCTGGGCCCTTTCGAAGGTCCGGTTGGACACGAACACCGTCTCGGGACCTTTCCCGGCGAGGTTCTTGGCGATGATCCCGGCCATGTCGCCGGCCCCGACGATGGCTATGTTCTTTCCGTTCAGGCTGCCGATGTCCTTCTCCGCCAGTTCTATGGCGGCATATCCGACGGATACGGCACCCTTATTGAGATCGGTCTCGGTCCTGACCCTCTTCCCAACGACGATCGCATTGTTGAAGAGGGCGTACAGGGATTTCCCGACATGCCCCTCGCGGCGGGCGTTCATGAATGCATCGCGTATCTGATGCTGGATCTGGTCCTCGCCCACGATGAGGGAATCGATGCCGCACACCACGGTGAAAAGGTGTTTGATGCAATCCCTGTCCTGCAGGATGTACCAGAATTCCCTGTCGGCGAACGGGACGCTCTTCCTGACGGTCTCCTCCATGAGCATGCGGACCGCCTGATTGTCGTCGGCGGACACATACGCCTCGAGACGGTTGCAGGTGCGTATCACGACGTATTCCTTCGCATCCTCAGACCCGGAGAGGGCTTCGGAGATTGCATCTCCGAGACCGGATATGATGCCTCCGAGGCATTCCATGCCTCCTGCGGAGGTGTGCGTGATGTGCAGACTTACCAGCATGAGCGACGCTCCCGAACATCGGACGTGGATTCGGTGTTACGATTGTATACTGTCCGTAATATGCTGGAATATATATCCTATTTGCCGGGCCCGGATGGCGGAAGCAGATCCGCAGATGCCCGTTTCCTCGAGGAGGGCTTTGGCCTCTTTCCCTCTGACGGCGATGCCGTACATGAGGGTCCTTCCCTTGAGACCTCCGCAGTAATCCTTCTCCTCAATCTGCTCCAGAGCCTCATGTGCCAGACGTTCGGATTCTGCGATACTGTCATTCTGTGCTTTCTTGATTTCGACGGCGATGTTCGGATATTTTGGATGCATACTTCTCGAAACGTCTGGGTTTTGTGATGGAAATTACTTCTATCGGTTTCTGAGGATGTCGGAGATGGGTTCGGACTTGTCGGCGAAATAATATTTCTTTTCGCGGACCTCCTTGAAATCATCGAGCCCTATCGGAATTTTCAACCTCTTCATGCCCTCCTCCATGCTCTGCATGTCGTCTCACCGATTATAAGAGGAACAGTGTGTTACACGGACCTCCCTGCGCAATTAATTTAATACATCTCCGCAGTCCGTGGCGGTATGATACAGTGTCCCCGCGGAACGAGGGATTTCCTGCCCGATGAGCTTGAGAAGAGAAGATCCTACGAGAACGTCCTCAGAGGCGTCGCCCGCAGGTTCGGGTTCAGGGAGATCGAGACCCCCATCTTCGAGGATGCGGAACTCTTCATCCTCAGGTCGGGCCCCGGGGTCATGAAGGAGCTGTACAATTTCAAGGACAAGGGGGACAGGGACATCGCCCTCCGTCCCGAGATGACCGCCCCCGTGATAAGGGCCTTCGTCAACGGCATGGGGAGCTATCCCAAGCCCATCAAGGTGTTCTACTTCGGCCAGTGCTTCAGGTACGAGAGGCCGCAGGCCGGCAGATACAGGGAGTTCTTCCAGTTCGGGTCCGAGATAATCGGTTCCGCCACCCCCGAGACGGATGCCGAGGCCATAGCGCTCGCCGCATCCATGATCCGTGCTCTGGGTCTTAAGAACTACAAGATCCGCATCGGACACATCGGGGTCCTCAGGCAGAGGATCGCGGACATCGGCGTCCCGAAGGAGAGGACCGCGGAGGTCCTCCAGAAACTGGACAAGAAACTCTACGACGAGGCGAGACCGATCCTCAGGGACATCGGCGTCTCCGATGCGGATGCGGAGGCCCTCTTCGAACTCACCGAGACCGTCGGCGGGACCGAGGTACTCGGCAAGGTTCCCGGGGAGGCGGGGGAATACCTCAGGGAGCTCGTGGCCATCCTCGGCGAGATGGGCGTGAAGGATCTGGAGATAGACCTCGGCGTCGTCAGGGGACTCGACTACTACACCGGCATGGTGTTCGAGGCCGAGGCGCCCGTCCTCGGTGCCGAGAAGCAGATCTGCGGGGGAGGTTCGTACACTCTCTCCGAACTGTTCGGCGGGGAGAAGGTCTTCTCCACCGGATTCGCCATCGGTTTCGACAGGATCCTCCTGGCGATGGAGAAGGAGGGCATAACCTACGAGAGGGAGGGCATCGACGCCTATGTGATTCCCGTTTCCGAGGACGTCAGGAAGGACGCCGCCCGCATAGTCTCCGCGATCCGCGCCTCCGGGAAGAGCGCCGACATCGACATAATGGGGAGGAAGATGGCGAAGGCGCTGAAGTACGCCGACTCCGTATGTGCCAGATATGCCGTCATCGTCGGGAGGAAGGAGCTCGATAACGGCAGCGTGACCCTCAGGGACATGAAGACCGGGGAACAGAAGGAGGTTCCCGCAGGATCCGTATCCGAGAACCTGTGACGCGGCATCCTCAGGAATCTGGGTCATACGCACGGATATCCTTTCCCGTCCCGCCCGCGCAATAATTAATATATCGGACGTCGGGATAGCAGGCGCAACGCCTGTTGTATGGGCGGGAAGGGAAAACCCAAATGAAAGCATTATTCAGTGACGGAAGCGTGAAGGAAGCCGAGGACGGACTCTCCGTTCTGAGGCACACTGCGTCCCACGTCCTCGCGCAGGCCGTGAAGAGACTGTACCCCGAGACGAAACTCGCCATCGGACCGTCCATCGCGGACGGATTCTACTACGACCTCGACAGGGAGGGCGGATTCACCGACGCCGACCTCGAGAAGATCGAGGCCGAGATGAGGAAGATCGTGAAGGAGAACCTCAAACTCGAGACCTTCACCTTGCCCCGTGCCGAAGCCATAAAGCTGATGGCCGAGAAGAACGAGGATTACAAGGTGCAGCTGATCGAGGACCTTCCGGAGGATGCCGTCATCAGTTTCTACAAGCAGGGGGAGTTCACCGACCTCTGCGCGGGACCGCACGTCCTCTACACGAAACAGTGCAAAGCGTTCAAACTCACATCGCTGGCCGGTGCGTACTGGAGGGGAGACGAGC
Source organism: uncultured Methanomassiliicoccales archaeon (assembly GCA_964533525.1). Classification (GTDB taxonomy): domain Archaea; phylum Thermoplasmatota; class Thermoplasmata; order Methanomassiliicoccales; family Methanomethylophilaceae; genus Methanomethylophilus. The sequence goes on from CAZHJV010000038.1 coordinate 13,137, forward strand.
ACAACAAGATGCTCACCCGTATCTACGGTACCGCATTCGAGTCCAAGGAGGACCTCGACAAGTACCTCCTCATGCTGGAGGAGGCCAAGAAGAGGGACCACAGGAGGCTCGGAAAGGAACTGGGCATCTTCATGTTCTCCGAGGAGGGACCCGGATTTCCGTTCTTCCTCCCCAACGGGATGACCCTCAAGAACACCCTGCTGAACTACTGGAGGGAGGTGCACTTCCCCGAGGGATACAAGGAGATCTCCACCCCCCTGATCCTCAACAAGCACCTGTGGGAGATGTCCGGCCACTGGGACCACTACAAGGACAACATGTACACCACCACCATCGACGACGAGCCCTACTGCATCAAGCCGATGAACTGCCCCGGCAGCACCATCGTCTTCGCCAGCGAGTCCCGTTCCTACAGGGACCTCCCGCTGAGGCTCGGCGAGTTCGGTATCGTGCACAGGCACGAGAGGTCCGGAACCCTCCACGGGCTGTTCAGGGTCCGCTGCTTCACTCAGGACGATTCGCACATCTACGTGACCCCCGAGCAGATCGGGACCGAGATCACCAATGTCGTCCGCATCATCGACAGGGTGTACAAGCAGTTCGGTTTCAAGTACCACGTGGAGCTCTCCACCCGTCCCAAGGACAGCATGGGGAGCGATGAGGACTGGAAGAACGCCACCGACGGTCTCGTGCATGCGCTGGAGGAGATCGGACTCCCGTACGCCGTCAACGAGGGCGACGGGGCGTTCTACGGCCCCAAGATCGACTTCCACCTGGAGGACTCCATCGGAAGGACCTGGCAGTGCGGAACCATCCAGCTCGACTTCCAGATGCCACAGAGGTTCAACCTCGAGTACGTGGGTGCGGACGGTGCGAAGCACCACCCCGTCATGATCCACCGTGTCGTGTTCGGTTCCGTCGAGAGGTTCATGGGCATCCTCATCGAGCATTATGCGGGCAGGTTCCCCGTATGGCTCGCACCCGTGCAGGTCAAAGTCCTCTCCGTTTCCGAGAAGAGCAGGGAGTACGCCGCGAAGGTGGCTTCCGCCCTGTCGGCCGCGGGCATCCGCACCGAGAACGATGCCAGGGACGAGAAGATCGGATACAAGATCCGCGAGGCCCAGCTCCAGAGGGTCCCCTACATGCTCGTGATCGGTGAGAAGGAGGCCGAGGACGGCACCGTCGTGGCCGTCAGGAGCAGGGACAAGGGAGACCTCGGTACCTGTAAG
>CAZHJV010000039.1:0-2564 GCA_964533525.1 uncultured Methanomassiliicoccales archaeon
TGATGCACGGATGGATGCTCGACTCCAAGGGAAGGAAGATGTCCAAATCCCTCGGCAACGTCGTGACCCCCGAGGAGGTCATCGCCGAATACGGCGCGGACGCCCTCAGATACTATATGATCATGGTCAACGCCCCCTGGGAGGACACCGCCTTCCAGAAGACCGGCCCCAAGGATGCATGGAAGGTTCTCAACACCCTCTGGAACGTCGTCAACTTCGCAGCCATGTATATGTCCATGGACGGGTACGAACCCTCGCAGCACACCCTCGAATCCGTGAAGGCGGATATGAGGGACGAGGACCTCTGGATGCTCTCCAGGACCGAGAAGATGAAGAAGGCCGTCACCGACGGCATCGAGAGCAAGGAACTCCAGAAGGTGGCCCGCGCCCTCACCGACTACATCATGGAGGACCTCTCCCGCTGGTACCTGCACCTCATCAGGGACAGGAGCTGGGACGAGGAGTCCACCGCGGACAAGACCGCGTCCTACTTCATGCTGCACAGGGCGATCATGAGCGCCGCCGTGGCGCTGGCACCCGTCTGCCCCCACATCTCCGAGAAGGTCTACAGGGCCATGGGCGGGGAGAAGCTCTCCGTCCACATGGAGGACTGGCAGAAGGCCGACCTGTTGCTCTGCGACGAGAAGATCGAGCACAGCATGCGCCTGATCCAGAACATCATCGAGATCGTCGCCACCGAGAGGGGCAAGATGGGCAGCAAGCTCAGATGGCCCCTCAAGGCCGTGTACATCCGCGGGAAGGACGCGGACGTCAACGCCGCCGTGAAGGTCTTCGATGCGGTACTGGCACAGCAGGGCAACATCAAGACCGTGGACTACCTGCCCGAGGGCGGGGAGGTTATCGGGAAGAACGATGTGGAGCCCGTCCCCTTCAGCGAGGGGGAGCTGTTCATCGACTTCGAGGTCACCCCCGAGATCGAGGCCGAGGGTTACGCCAGGGAACTCATCAGGAGGATCCAGCAGATGAGGAAGGACATGAAGCTGAACGTCGACGAATACATCAACGTGGACGTGAAGGCGGAAGCCCACCTCACCGAGCTCTTCGGGACCTGGCAGGACCATATCGCGGCAGAGGTGCGCGCCAAACAGATCGAGTACACCGACAGCCCCGCCGGAGACTCCGTCAAAGACTGGGATATCACCGGCAAGAACGTCACCATCGGGGTGACGTCCTCCAAGATCTGAATCCTGAACCCTGCGGGCCCGGACATACGGTGTCCGCAGGGGAAACACGGCCGCGGGAGGGGATATCCTCCCGCCGCCCGTCTTCCGTTCGATTGTTTTTTACGATGCTGGCACTGTGCGATCCGTTCCCGCGGATCTCATTCGGCCGAACCGTCCAGAAGCCAATCGATCAGATTCTTCACCTGTATCCCGTCCTCGTTGCCGAGGCCGAAACGGTCCAGAGTGAGGACTGTCTTCGGATAGTTGTCCTTCGGACGTTTCAGCGGCCTGAACTCCCTGTCCTTGGTCTCCGGGGACATGACCGTCTGGGATACCTGGAAATATTCCACGGGACCGTACTTCGATGCAAGGAAATCCACTTCGGAATCCCTGTACGACCCCGCCCTCACATCGTATCCCCTGCGGAGGAGTTCTAGATACACTGCATTCTCGAGAGGTCTGCTGATGTCCGTCCCGGCGGCAACGTTCAGCACGGCCTTCCTGAGGCCGAGATCGGCCGCGTAATACTTCCCGTTGGTCGACAGCAGTTTCCTGCCGACCATATCGTAACGGTCGCATGGAAGTATGAGGAATGCATCTTCCATGGCCTTCAGATACGCGGAGACTGTGGATTCGGAGATCCCCGTTCCCTTCGCGACCGACGTTTTGCTGGTGATGTTGCCGATGTTGGAGAAAAGGAACCTGACGATCGCCTCCACCTTCTCCGGATCGCCCACGTTCGTACGTCTCAGGACATCCTTCACCAGGATGGTGCTGTAGACCCCCTGAAGATAATCCCTCATGTAACGGCGGTCCCTGGAGAGGGCTATTCCGGGAAGACCCCCGAATTCCAGATATTCCGACATTGCGTTTTCGCGGTCGGCGACACCGTGGAGTTCCATGAATTCCCCCAGGGACAGAGGGAATACCCTGATCTCGGCATGGCGGCCGGAGATGTGCGTGGCCAGCTGCGAGGACAGAAGATCCGAATTGGAACCTGTTATGTAGACATCGCAGTTTTTGGCGGCGTTCAGCGCCGAAAGGGAAAGTTCCCAAGAACCGACGTTCTGAATCTCGTCGAGAAGAATGTAATTGATGCGGCCGGGAACGATCCTCTCCTGAAGGAGAGCATTGAGCTGACTGCTGTCCCTGGTATTCTGATACTCGAAACTTTCGAAATTGACGAATGTGATACGGTCCTCGGGGATTCCCGACTGCCGCAGTTCGTCCGTATACTGTTCGAGAAGGACGGATTTTCCGCAGCGCCTCATGCCCGTGATCACTTTGATCACGTCTGTATCGTCGCGACCGACGCGTATTTTTCTGAGATAGGGTTCGCGTATCAGATATCCTTCCATCGGAAAAAATAGGCATTAGATG
>CAZHJV010000039.1:2664-12234 GCA_964533525.1 uncultured Methanomassiliicoccales archaeon
GAGATAGGGTTCGCGTATCAGATATCCTTCCATCGGAAAAAATAGGCATTAGATGTATAGATCCATTATTAATCACGGATTTTTGCAAACTGTCCTTTTCGGCTGTTCGGAACCCGCAGATGTCGGGAAAAATCCCTTATAGTATCCTAAAAACAGAATTGTATTGCGTAAATACGCACTACTATTCAATATATTTTTATCTCCCGTCCGCATATCGGACTCTGAACGGAAATGGAGATCGCGAGGGACACCTATCTTGAAAAACTCGTTTCCCGCAGGTGGAACGGTCTGGTGAAAGTCATCACCGGGATCAGGAGATGCGGCAAATCCTATCTCCTGTTCAAACTCTTCAAAGACCGTCTCCTGTCCGAAGGGATCCCGCCCGAGGACATTATAGAGATCAGGCTCGACGAATTGAGATCCGTATCTCTCCGCGACCCTCTGGCACTTTACAATCACATCGCCGATCTGACGTCCGACAGAAAGAACAGATACGTCTTCATCGACGAGATACAGACCGTATCCCCCGTTCCCAACCCCTATGTGAAAGGCGGGGAGAAGATAACTTTCTACGAGACTCTCAACAGTCTCCTGAACCTCGGCTATCTGGACATCTATGTCACCGGCAGCAATTCGCGTATGCTCAGTTCCGATATCCTCACCCAGTTCCGCGGACGGGGCGACGAGGTCCGCATACATCCGCTCTCGTTCTCGGAATTCCGTGCCGCCAAAGGCGGGAATGCAAGCGACGACTGGCGCGAGTACCTCACATTCGGAGGGATGCCCCGCATCGTATCCATGAAAAACGATGAAGAGAAGTCGGAATACCTGAGGTCGCTCTTCCGGGAGACGTATATCAGAGATATAGAGGAAAGACACCGGATCGACCACCCGGAGGTCCTGGAAGGCATGATCGACCTGCTGTGTTCCGGCGTCGGTTCCCTCACCAACCCCCGCGCCATCGCATCCAATTTCAGGAATGTGAGCGAGGGCACCGCGAGGAAATACCTGGATTACATCACCGATGCTTTCCTTTTCACCGAAGCGAAACGTTTCGATGTGAAGGGAAAACGCTACTTCTCCTTCCCTGAGAAGTTCTACTGCGAGGATCTGGGTCTTCGCAACGCCCGCCTTAACTTCAGACAGCAGGAGATCACCCATCTGATGGAGAATGCGATATTCAACGAACTGGTCTGCAGAGGATTCTCCGTGGATGTGGGGGTCGTGATCCTGAACTCCAAAAACCCCGAAGGAGTGTCGGTCCGCATCCCGAAGGAGATCGACTTCGTCGCCAACAGATTCGGGGAGAGGGTGTACATACAGTCCGCATTCGCGATCCCCGATGAGGAGAAACTGAAATCGGAGACCGACCAGTTCAGATACACCGGGGATTCGTTCAGGAAGATCGTCGTCAGGGGAGACACCGGAAAACGCTGGTTCGATGAGAACGGAGTTCTCCACATCGATGTCCTGGACTTTCTATTGGATTCAAACAGTGTCTGAATGAATTGTATTGCGTAAATACGCACTACTATTCAATATAATTTCACCCAGGTTCAGCATTCGCCTCTTCCCGAGGATATACATGACGGCCTCGTTGGCCAGCGTCATCCCGAATATCGCGGGGATCGTCGGCAGGGAACCGAGGATGCTCTTGCCGTTCTCGTCCCTCTCCGAAGGGACCGCGGCCGGCTTCTCGGAGGAATAGACGCATGTGATAAGGGAGGTATCGCAGTCCCTCAGCCCCCGGCGGACCCTCGCGGCCACCGGGCATACGGAGGTCTTCATGACGGAAGCGATGTGCACGGACGAGGGGTCCGTGTGCAGCGCGGCACCCATGGAGGAGAAGGTCCTGATACGTCTGGCACATGCCTCCTTCAGCAGGAATACCTTCATCGCGACGGTGTCTATGGCATCCACCAGGACATCCGGCCGGGGCTCGAGCACCGCAGGCACGGTCTCCTCCGACACGAGCACATCCATGGCTTCTATGTCTATGTCAGGATTTATGCTTCTGGCACGTTCGCATGCGACCTCCGCCTTGGGCCTTCCGACGGTATCCCTCGTGGCGAGGATCTGACGGTTGAGGTTGCTCTCGGAGAACACGTCCCTGTCGATGACGCGGATGTGTCCGACGCCCGCTCTGACGAGGCCTTCCAACGCATATCCCCCTACCGCTCCGCATCCGCAGAGTACGACGTATGCGTTGCGGAGACGTTCCACTCCCCCGTCCCCGATTATGAGCCTCGTCCTGTCGTCCATGCCGCTCATCCCAAGATCCTCCTCAGATTCCCGGATATCTGTTCCGAAAGATCCTCCGGGCTGCGGTCCGCGATGCGGGCCACGGTCCTCAGGAAATCCTCCATTCCCGTAAAAAACCTCCCCTGATGGGGGGCATCCGATTCCAGAAGGAGCCTGTCCTCGGGGATCGCACCGAGGAGACGGCGCACCTTCTCCTCCGAACGTGCCAGAATGCGCGGGGAGACGGAGAACATGCAACCGATCTCCGCGAAAGGCTTCGCATAGCTCTCCGAGGAGAACGAATGCAGGATGATGCCCCTGCATCCCTTCCCGTGTCCGCGGAGGACCTCCAGGACCTGTTTCTCCGCACCGGTCATATGTACGCTCGCGACACGCCCCAGTTCGGATGCGAGATCGATCTGTTCCGTGAACGGAGATAACTGGGAGGAAACGTCCCCTTTCTTGGAATCGAGCCCGATCTCCCCCACCTGACGGGACTGATCCTCCTCCAGGACGGACCGGAGACGGCTGCGGACATCGATGTGCCAGATGTCCGAATTCCACGGATGGACCCCGAAGGATCTCACAGTATGCGCATCCCCGGATGCGATGCAGGGATTCCATTCCGCAGGGTCCGCGGTGCACGAGACGGCGAGGGACAGGGACCTGAAATCGCGGTAATCGCCCGGAAAACCCTCCTCGCACATGTGGAGATGGGAATCCGTCAGAACGCAGCCCCTGCCCATACCGCCTCAGAATCCTTTCACTATCTTCTCTACGCCGTCCACGAGGTCCGCGGGGAGATCGTTCCTGTCCGCCCAGCGGCACTCCGTGTTCTCGGAATTGAGGACGACCTCTTCGGAATCCACCCTGTACAGCATGGGATGTACATTCCAGACGGTGTCCCCCTCCCTCGCATAGAAGTGCGGAAGGGAAGCGTCGGGCATGCCCACCTTTATGCCCGTCTCCTCGAGGACCTCCCTGCGGGCGGCCTCGGCGGGACTCTCGCCCGGCTCCGTCCTCCCGGACACGAGGGACCATTTCCCGGGGAATGAATGTGCATCCGCGGGCCTGTGCAGGAACAGTATCTTCCCCCCGCACTCCAACACGGCGGATACGGTGGAATACGTCCTGACGTTCTTCAGCTCCACGTACCCTCTGCTGCCGTCCACGGCGACGGTGTCGCCGTCCCTCACGAGGGACACGTCGATGCCGTCCACCATAGGCACAGAGGAGATCACGGCACCCGTGGTAACGATGGTCTCCGCGCTCCTGTTCACAAGTGCCAGAGGTGCGTTTCCGCTCACCCTCAGGTCATATACGACATACGATCCGACGGTGGAACCCTTGCCGTTGGGGAAGAGGAACACCTTCCCTCCGATGCTGCCGTCGCGGACGTTGAACTTCCCGGTCCTCCCGTCCACTCCCCCGAGGAAGCTGAACGCCTCCCCGTAGGTGACGGCCTCGCCCTCCGCATATCCGGGGGAGATTGCGCGGCCCTTCATGATCATTCTATCACCTTCAGCAGGTCCGCCACGTCGGCGAACATGACCTTCTGAGAACACAGGGTGGGGAGGTAGTTCCCGGCCTTCGCCGAGTTGGTGGCGGTCCTTTGGAACGTGCCTTCGATCGGTGCCACCACCATGCACGTGTCCGCCAGGACGGGTCCGAACTCCTCCATTATCTTCACATCTTCGGCGCACTGTTCCCTCACCGATTCGGAGGTGCAGAACCATATCTCCACGTCCCTGTTCTTTTTCTTCTTCCCTTTCAGGAGGGCTGCGATGTCGTGCATCTCCTTGGGGGAGAGATGGGGGCATCCCAGCGCTATGAGCTGCACATCGTCCGCGGTGTTCAGTTTCTCATAGGCGGCCTTCATCTCCGCCTTCCCTATCGTTATGTGCTCCAGACCCGAGATGTCGCAGCCGGACGCCTCGGGCGTGCACCCCTCCGCGTGCCACAGCGCGACAGATCCCGCCGCGGCCATTGCCGCGGAGAGGGTCTTCGCATCCTCTATCGCGATGTCATTCAGTCCCCTGAAGTACGGGACGCCCTTCCCCATGGCCATACCGACCGCCTGTCCCAGAACGGAATATTCGAACACGGAGCCGCCCATGTCCTCCACGTCGATGACCGCCGTGGGCTTCCTGTTCTCCGTGAGATGGAGGCCGTAGTTGGCCGTCTTCCCGAGTATGGCCGCCGCGAGGGCTCCGGGTCCCCCCTCCCTGTTGGTCCTGGCCCCGAAATAGGAGTTGACCACGGAGAGGGCGGAGGACTCCGCCCATGCGACATGATCCCCGAATCTGGGGACGTTGTCCCCCAGATAGGGGGTGCAGGAACAGGTCTTCCTGATGCCCATCTTCCCGTAGAGGTCGATGATCTGCAGCTGCTTCTCCGCGAATTCCGGGGAGATGTGCATCTCCTTCCAGCGTCCGCGGTCCATCCCGACGGGGTTCAGAGTGGAGGGGACGGACACTTTGGCCCCGCCCGCGGCCATGTCCGAGAGGTACTTGAGACCGCCTTCGCCGATGGTCTTGTAGGACGCGCCCGAAAGATGCGCGGATGCGATATCCACGAGGCTGTCCGCACCGTAGATCTTTCCGAGGGCCACGACCAGTTCCATGGCCTTTTGGGCCCCGGCGCCCTTCTCGCCGTCGAATATGGCCTGCTCCCCATCTGTGAGAATCATATCCCTCAATCGCCCGCGCGGATTAAATGTATTGCTTCCGGCCGTTTGCAATTCCTTTGATATACCCAGAGACCGAATGTATCCGAACTGATGTCCAGAGTGTCCAAGAACCCGCGGGAGCCGAGGATGTCCCTTCGGGCCCGTCTCGCAGAGGAGCAGTTCCGCAGCACGGACTACCGCGGACTCTGGAAACAGCGTTCCAACGACGAATGGATAAAACACATCGAACGCATCCGCCATATGAGCGACGACCCCTACCCGAACCCCGGGAAATGGATCGGGAAGAAGACGGACGAGTATTGGATCGACGGGATGCAGGTGTTCTGCTGGGGGAGCAGGAGGGTGAAGGGGCAGCCCGTCCTCATCTACTTCCACGGGGGCGGGTTCCTGTATCCTCCCCTCAGGTCCCATTTCGAGATGGTGGACAGGATCGCCGAGGGCATAGGTGCGAAGGTCGTGTTCCCGATGTACGGCAATGTGCCGGACCATAATTACAAGACGGAATTCCCGAAGATCCTCACCGCCTACGAGACCGCCTTCAGGAAGAATCCCTTCTCGCAGATAATCCTCGGAGGGGATTCCGCCGGCGGCAGCATCGCCCTGGGATTCTCCTACTATCTGCGGGACAGGGGTATGACTATGCCCGAGGGCATCCTCCTGTTCTCCCCGTGGGTGGACCTGCACACCGACAACCCGGATATCGGGAAATTCGAGAACGTGGATCCGATGCTGGATGCGTGGGGCCTCGGCCTCCTGGGAACATATTGGGCGGACGGGGAGAAGAACCTCTCTAACCCATATGTGAGTCCGCTTTTCGCCGATCCGGAAGGGATGAGCAGGGTGCTGACGTTCTGCGGGACGCACGACATCCTCTATCCGGACGTCATGAAACTGGATGCGGTGTTCAACGAACACGGCGTCGACCATTACACCATGGTCTACCCCAACATGGACCACGTGTTCGTCGCATTCCCCATTCCCGAGGCGAGGACCGCGCTGGATCAGGCGATATATCTCCTGAGGGATTGGCTCCTGCATCCGAACGGATGAACGATGTGCCAGCATACGGAAATTAGACGCACCTGGCGGTTTTTTCCGCACCTGAGGGGCGGGATGCGCTTCCTTGACAGACCGGGGCCGGCCCTTTGAATCGGCCGTGAACGGAGAGATTTTCCATTGCAATAGAAAAATCGAACCTGATTCACGATGAATGCCTGACCGTTATCACAAAAAGTGAAAATGAAACACCGCAAAAATATAAAATGAAATGCCACGAAAAGTGAAAATGAAACACCGCAAAAATGATAAATGCGGATAACATCCTCAATGATATGGACAAATACCGTCCCAGAATAGCCGATGCGTTATTAGAATTCAAGCTCGAATCGTTCGGTGCGGTATTGATCGTCGGACCGAAAGGCTGCGGAAAGACGACGACGGCGAAGAAACACTCCAGAAGTTTCATAGAATTCCAGGACGAAGACCTTCGCGAAAAGTACCTCCTGGTGGCCGAAGAGCAACCGTCGAGACTGCTGAAGGGCGATAAACCGCGTCTGTTCGACGAGTGGCAGGATGCCCCCAAAATATGGGGATCAATCAGAAAATCCGTCGACGACGAAGGAACGAACGGGCTGTATATTCTGACCGGTTCGTCCTCCAAAAACGTCAAAACCCCTCATACCGGCACAATGAGAATCTCTACACTGGAGATGCTACCCATGAGTCTTTTCGAAAGCGGGGAATCCAACGGCTCGGTCTCTCTCGAAAAACTATTCAGAGGAGAGGAATTGGAAGAATGCGAATCTGATCTGGACATGGACGGACTTATATTCGCCATCTGCCGCGGAGGATGGCCGCGCAGCCTTTCGAATCCCACTGAAAAATCGAAACTCGAAGTGGCCAGGGATCTCTTCCATCAGACATGCCACGTAGACTCCTCGAGCATCGACGGCGTCCAACGCGACCCCGGAACCGTGGAAAAGATTCTGAGATCGTATTCCCGCAACATCTGCACACTGGCAAAAAACAAGACGATACTTGCGGATGTGAACTCCGAAGGGAACATCTCTCTCCCCACCCTCAGTTCATATCTCGGCGCACTCCGCAGCCTGCATCTTGTAGAAGATATCGATGCGTGGTGCCCCGCCATCCGCTCGGGCAGTGCGATCAGATCCAAAGCGAAGAGAAACCTCGTCGATCCGTCGCTGGCCGTGGCGGCACTCGGAATAGAGCCGGAATACTTCGACACCGATTTCAAAACGCTCGGATTCCTCTTCGAATCGCTCTGCATACGCGATCTGAAGGTGTATTCATCGAAAAACGGCGGGGAAGTGTCGTATTATCGCGACCGTTACGGCTTGGAAGCTGACTGCGTACTCCGCCTGCGGGACGGACGCTATGCTCTCATCGAATTCAAACTGGGGAACAGCGGCATCGAAGAAGGGGCGAAACACCTCCTGAAGATCGAGGAACTGGTGAAGAAATACAACGAGGGCGAGAAACAGGTCCCTCTGAGGCTCCCGGATCTGAAGATCGTGATCACCGGAACGGGATACGGGTACCGCAGGAGGGACGGCGTCCTCGTGATACCCATCGGATGCCTGCGCGACTGAACTGCCGGCACATTCATGTCGGGCCGGAAATTTCCGCCGATCGATCCCGTTGCGGATTCGTTTTCCTTCAGGCTGGGACATACAAAAGTTATCCGAAACAGACGGACAAAAAGCAGCCGGGAAACGGTTCCCGCATCCTGCAAGATCCGGGAACCCCTTCCGGTAATGGGTTTAGGGCCGGGGCCCCGAGGCCCCGGCGGAATCGGTTTCAAAGATCCTTTCTGTTGTTGCGCACGTGGTATAACCCGACGATGGCGGCACCGATGATCAGAACGGCCGCCACGACTGCGACGATCATCATGGTGGAGTCGCTGCTGTCGGATCCGCTGTCGTCCGTTCCGTCGGCGGAATTCTCGTCGACCATGGCAACCACATACGTCGAGTTGTGGTCAGTGGTGAACGTGATGCTGCCGTCGCCGAAGCTCACGGTCTTCATCTGGGCGCTCAGACCTCCGGAGCAGTAGTAGACTGCGGGGATCTTGCCGGGTGCATCGCTGTACGGCAGGGTCACCTCGATGGACTTTCCGTAGACGGAACCGCCCACCGAGAAGACGAACTCGTACGCCGTACCCTCGACCGCGGTGTCGTTCTCCACGGGGGTCACGGAGACCTCGACGGTCTTTCCCTTGACGCCGTCCGAATCGACGGACACCTTGGTGTTGCTTCCGGTGTCGAAGACCACGGTCTCGGTGGTTATGCTCTCGGGCACGGAAACCTTGCTCTCCGTCTTCGTCGCATCCACCTCGGAAGCGTTTCCGGAAGGAGCCACGGCAATCGCGCTGAACACGGGAACGAGCTCGAGGTCGGAGTAGACGGCCGAGGAGGTGTCGTACTCGCGTCCGTCGAGAGCCCAGTATGCGAATGCGTAGGTGTAGTTCGCATCGGCACTCTTGGAGGGTGCGGCAGGAGCGATCGCAGCGGATCCGGATGCGACCTTCTGCGCAACACCGTCGAAGGTGACGGTGTACTCGCGGACGTTCCACTTGGCGGTGAGAGTGATGCCGTCGGTCACGGCGGATGCGAAGTCGTACTCCGCATCTCCGAGGTACCATCCCGCGAAGACGTGTTCTGCGAACTCCGGGGCTCCGGGGTCGGCGACCGCAGTTCCGCGGGCGACGGCCTTGGCCTCCACGGACGATCCTCCGTTGGAATCGAACACCACGGTGACGTTGTAGACCGTGACGGTGTAGACGTACTCCACGACGTTCTTCGAGACATCATCGGAAATCTGGATGGTTTTGGTGTCGGCAGGCCCGGTGTAGCCGGCGATTTCCGCGACCGCGGGGGTCACGGAGCTGCCGTAGGCGGCGGTGCCTTCGTACTGGGTCTTCAGGACCTTTCCGTCGGCATCGATGTAGCTGACGGTGTAGGCGTAGGTATTGGCGGTGTACCTGACGGTGACGGATACGTCCTCGAGATAGACAGTACCGGATACGACTGCCGTGTCGGCGGTGTAGCCGGTCACTGCGGGGGAACCCACGCTGTAGGTCTTCCCGTATTCGGTGGGGACAGTCTTGGTGTCGGCGGCCTTGGTCCCGTCCGCGAAGACGTACTTCACGGTGACGTTGTGGGTGTCGATGGTGTACTCATACTCCACGACGTTCTGCGAGACGTCGTTGGAGATCTGGATAGTCTTGACCTCGGCAGGTCCGGTGTATCCGACGATCTTCGGGATGGCGGGGGATACGGAGGTTCCGTAAACGGCCACGCCCACGTACTGTTCCCTCAGAATCTTTCCGTCGGCATCGACGTAGCTGACGGTGTAGGCGTAGGTATTGGCGGTGTACTCGTACACCATGACGTTCTCGGACTCGACCGCGGAGATCTTGATCTTGGCGGCGGAGGGTGCGGCGTAACCGGGGATTTCCGCCAGTTCCGCATCCACTTCGGTGCCGAAGACGGCAGTGTCGGTCTTGTCGGCGGCTATGGTGTTGCCGTCCGCGTCCTGGTACTTCACGGTGTAACCGTAGGATTTGGCGGTGTACTCGTACACCATGACGTTCTCGGACTCGACCGCGGAGATCTTGA
>CAZHJV010000039.1:12334-13494 GCA_964533525.1 uncultured Methanomassiliicoccales archaeon
CGGCGGCTATGGTGTTGCCGTCCGCGTCCTGGTACTTCACGGTGTAACCGTAGGAGTTGGCGGTGTAGATGACGGTGACGGTCTCATCCTTCGCACCGATGGTGCCGGATACGACAGTCTTGTCGGCGGTGTAGCCGGTCAGGGGTTCGGTGTCGAAGCTGTACTTCGTACCGTACTCGGCCTTTACGGAGTCGGACTCGAAAGCCTTGGTTCCGTCGGCGTAGACATAGTTCACCGTTACGGTGTAGCTGTTGATCTCGAACTCCGCCTTTATGACGAGGTTCTTCATAGGCATGGTCTTCGGAAGATCTACCCACTCAACGAAGGTGTATCCTTCCTTGGAGGGATCCGCCGGAGCGGAGATCTTGCCGCCGTAGGCGTATTCGACCTTAGCATATTTTCCTCCGTCGACCTTGTAAAGGATATTGAAGGTCAGTCCAGACTTGTCGAAAGCACTCTTGCCGATGGTGATGGAATCAGAACTTCCCATCACATCTTCAAGGGAGGAGCATCCGTAGAACGCGTAATCTCCGATCTTCGTCATAGTGGAGGGAAGACTGACAGTGACCAGATCGATGCATCCGTAGAACGCGTAGGCACCTACGGAGGTTATGTCTTCCTCGATCTCGACGACGGTGAAATCCTCCTCAGCCCAGGGGGCCCTGGAGGATTTGCTGTAATCCTCCATGACGAAATCCTTGGTAACGATTAGAGTTCCGTCCTCGACATACCAGCTCTTGATCTTCGCGTATACTGTCAGATCTCCGGTGATCCTCTGGGCGGTGTCGTACGGTGTAACATATCCGTCGTCGGTATAATAGCCCGCGACACGTTCGTCAGTTCCGAGAGGTGCGCCGTATGCAACAGCACGGACCTCTTTCGTTCCGTCGCTGTAGATTATAGTGACACTGACGGCTTTCGATACACAACTCGTTATACCAGAGTCGTTCCTCATCAGATATATTCCACCATTGCCGAATTTGATGAAATCGGCATCGGCGTACTGCATGCCCACGGTGGGGGTCAAAGTGTATGTCTTCAGAACGTTCGTCGCCACGTTATACTCGAAGCAGCGGGTGACCTCGTTCGCCTTCGGAGTGTACGGATTGTTGTATCCGCGGACGATTCCGTCCTCGCCGACGGCCAGAGTGAGGTTGGTA
>CAZHJV010000040.1:0-13206 GCA_964533525.1 uncultured Methanomassiliicoccales archaeon
TCGACGCGGCGATGTGCCAGATACACGAAAGGAAGTATTATCTCGGCATGTCCGGCAAAGTCATCCTCACCGCTATGGCGTTCTGGGGCAAGGTCCCGAAGGTCCGCACCGAGACAGTCGAGGTCTGAGTTTCTCCGCAATCCGAACATCACCATTATAAAGGGCGACTGAAGATTACCGTCCATGAAGGTCTATGTCGTTGACAACGGCGGACAGTGGACACACCGCGAGTGGCGCGTACTGAAGTATCTCAAAGTGGAGACCAAGATAGTCCCGAACACTACTCCGTTCGAGGAACTTGCCGGTCTGGACGGGCTGGTCCTCTCCGGCGGTGCCCCCAGCGTGGCCTGCGATACCAACCGTATGGGCAGCAACGACGAGTACCTCGACAGGGCGGATTTCCCTGTCCTCGGGATCTGCGCGGGCATGCAGTTCATGTGCCAGCACTTCGGTTCCGCTCTCGGCCCCGCCGATGTGCCGGAGTTCGGGGAGGTCAGACTCTCCGTGTCGGACCATTCCGATCTCTTTGCATCCCTCCCCGACCAGTTCACCGTCTGGGGATCCCACAACGATGAGGTGAAGACCGTTCCCGAGGGATTCAGACTCACCGCATCCTCTCCTTCATGCAGGGTCGAGGGCGTCGCGAACGATGCCCGCCGTTTCTACGGTGTGCAGTTCCACCCCGAGGTGGAGAACACCGAACACGGGGCGGAGATATTCCAGAACTTCCTCGATATAATCAGGAGATGAGGGCGGACCCCCTCAGAGCAGGCTGACCTTCAGGTCTCTGGGGGGTACCGTTCTCCGGTATGCTATCCGGGGATGTCCGATCACGAATGCGCACGCAGGCTTCTTCCCGTGCTCCATCTCGGAGAATATCTCCGAGAATTTTTCCGGATCCCTTTCCAACGCTTTCATCAGGAAGAGGGAATAGAATCCGCCCAGCCCCATCGTGTACGCCGTGAGTTCGATGCGGGTCATTGCGATGGCCGCATCTATCGGGGATCCCGAGAATGCGATGACGATCTGCTTCCCTTCCCAGAGGAGGGGATGCCGTCCGTTCTGCGAGTCCGGGTTTTCGTGATACCTGCAGAATTCCCGTATTCTCGGAAATTCGTTCTCCAGAGGTTTGAGGGACTCGTAGACGGCCTGCATGAACCTGCCGAGTTCCCTGTCGATCACCGTGAACTCCGTCCCCTGGGCGTTCATCCCGGTCGGACTGTATCTTCCCGCTTCGAACAGCCTTCCGAATTCTTCCCCCGTGACCTTTTCCCCGGTGAACAGGCGGATGCTCCTCCTCTGCTTCAGGAAGGACATCATCGTGCCGTAGTCCACGGGGGGTTCCTTCGGTACGGGTTCCCCCTCGAAATCGGGCGCGGATGCTATTCCGATAGCTCCCGCCGGGCATACGGCCGCACAGTGCCAGCAGCGGAAACATGATCCATGTGTCTCCGTCGCTCTGCCGTCCTTCACGGCGATGCCGCCGCGTATGCATACGGAGGCGCATTTCCCGCATCCCGTACACTTATCCACGTCTATGGAAAGGATGTCCCCGGCCATGGGAGTGTATGGAAGCGGATATAGAAGAAAGGAATCCCCCGTATTCCCGCGGGGGTGTTTGATAATCAGTTTCCTCTGGCGACGGTCTCGAGCTGGCTGATGATCTGCCAGATCAGGGTCCTTGCCTGAAGGGGAATGTTGGGGTCGTTGGCAAGATCGTCGAGAATGTTGATGGCTCCTGCGCAGCGGACGTCCATGGCGTCCTTGGCATCGAGAAGCCTGGCCTTTGCGTCGGTCGCACCCTTCCTAATGTTCCTGGGAACGGAAGTGTCTTCTGCAAGCATATCCATCGCATCAGCAATCTGTTTGATCTTGTCAGCCATTTTAATCACCTTTCGGGCTTCAAGCCGAATCGAACTCTTCCTGGAGATCCATGGTCATCTGCTCAAGGACTTCCTCGAAGTTGGTGGACTTGTACTCCCTCATCCCGCCGAAGTCGCTCTGGATCCTTGCGATAAAGTTGTTGTTGTCTTTTACAAGTTCAACGTTGCACAAAACCTCTTCCATGATAATACCTCATGCAGGATTATGCGGGTACAATCTGCAATTCCTATAAAATGGTTATTGATTGATTCTCCGCAGGGTACGGCCGCAGGACATCTTTCCGGGGTATCGGACAATGCCCGGGGTCTACTCCGGGAATGCGTATTTTTCCGTATCTGGGTCTTTTTTCATTGGGCCGTGCCGATTATATACGCGTTCGGCATGTGACGGCCGTGAACGGCTGCTGCGCAGGACATACGGTACCGAGGACGCTCGTGGTGTTCGATATGGACGGGACCCTGACGGATTCCCGGCTTTCTATTTACGACGCCTATCGCTATGCCGCCCGCGGCGCCGGCCTCCCGGTGCCGTCGGACGATGTTCTGGCACATCATCTGTGCGGAGCCCTTCCCCGCAACGTGGAGGAGATATTCGGACTCCGCGGCGGGGATGCCGATCTCCCGGTCCGCCTCTACCGCGAATACTATGCGAGGGAATGCGTCGGGCGCGTCCCCCTCTTCGGAGGGGCGGAGGAGGCCCTCCGCCGTCTGCGGTCGGAGGGGTTCCTCCTCGCCGTGGCCACCATGAAGCTGGAGGATATCGCGGAGGAGTTCGTCCGCGGACTCGGCATCGCGGACCTGTTTCTGACCGTGGCGGGTTCCGACCGCGCCGGCGTCCTGACCAAGGCGGATATGATCCGCAGGTGCGCCGCGGAGGCGGATGCGGAGGCCGTCATAATGGTCGGGGACTGCAGACAGGACCTTACGGGGGCCCGGGAGGCGGGCGCCGAGTTCGTCGCGGCCGCCTACGGATACGGTCTCCCCGCGGAGGAATGCGGGGCCGAAGGCATCCCGTATGTGCTTTCGCCCGGGGACATCCCCGCGGAGGCGGAGAGGATACGCGCATCGCACGTGCGGCGACCCTCCCCTCTTTTTTATTAACATACATGCGGAACAGCGAAAGTTTTAAAATACACGTCCTGAGTAGGGGTGGTTGCTTATTTGTTATGCATCAGTGGTAACGAACAAGCGAAATCGCGGCCGCCGGAGTCCTCCGGCGCTCGTAAAAGGATGGTAAAAATGTCAGAAGGAGCAGAGGACAGGTCCATGGAGTTCCAGAACGACCTCGAGTCCAAGATCAAGGGCTTCGGCAGGGGAAGATACGGAAGAATCCTCCAGATGGCCCACACGCCGGACAAAGAGGAATTTCTGAAGACCTCCAAGATTTCCGCTATCGGAATCATAATTCTCGGAGCTCTCGGCTTCTTCATCATGTGGCTTATGACCTACCTTCCCGACTATTTCTGAAAGGTGAACGAGATGTCAGACGATGCGAACGGTCCGGGCTTTACCGGCGACAGCGGACTCAAAGAGGTCCATGCCGGAGGTACGGTTTATTGGGATTTCCAGATTGCGTCCGGAGCACCGAAGGCCGTCCTGTCTTTCGATGTCGGAAGCGACGACCCTGACAACGCACCCGAATGGAATGTCACCCTCTACGACTCCGTGGGGAACGAGGTCTGGGAGAACTTCCGCTCCAAGAACGAGGTCGACATGGATTTCCCCGGCAGCACCCCCAAGCATCTGAAGCTCGAGGTCATCTGCCCCAAGGGAGCCAGGTATGATGACAAAGTGAACATCGCAGTCACCGTTTCCTCCGATGCGGGCACGTATTCCGAGGAGTTTTCCGCGGTGGCGAGGCAGTCCATCGTCATCCTGAAGACCCAGATCGATCAGGAGAAGGTCGTCGCCCAGAGCCTTATGGCCAAGGCGTCCGAGGGGGAGCGCGACATTTACGCCGTTCTGAGTCCCATCGGTCTCAGGGGGTACGTGTTCGTCGAAGGCATGAACACCGACCGTCTGCGCGAGAAGACCCGCGATATCAAGAAAGCACGTTCCTTCATCGACGGCGAATCATCGATAGACGAGATCAGCCACTATCTGGTGCCGGTCTCCGCCGTCGTGGGTATAGAAGAGGGAGATCTTGTCGAACTCGTCAACGGTCCGTTCAAGGGCGAGACCGCCAGGGTCCAGAAGATCGACCAGGACAAAGAGGAGATCACAGTCGAGCTCGTCGATGCCATGGTCCCGATTCCCGTCACTGTCAAAGGAGACAGTGTCAGAGTATTAGAAAAGGAGAAATGAATATGGTAGATACTGTTGAGGCATTGGTTGACGGGGGCAAGGCCACCGCAGGTCCGCCTCTGGGACCCGCACTCGGTCCCAAGGGAGTGAACATCGGACAGGTCATTGCGAAGATCAACGAGAAGACCAAGGCGTTCGAGGGAATGAAGGTCCCCGTGAAGATCCTCATCAACCCCGACAAGACCTTCGACATCAAGGTCGGAACCCCGCCCGTGTCCGCTCTCATCAAAGGAGAGCTCGGAATCGAGACCGGATCCGGCAACCCCAAGACCACCATCGTCGGAAACCTGACTGTCGAGCAGGCGAAGAAGATCGCCGCTATGAAGCAGGACTCCCTCCTGGGAGCCACCGAGAGGGCACGCGTCTCCGAAGTCGCCGGAAACTGCGTCAGCCTCGGTGTGACCATCGACGGCAAGGACCCCAAGGTCTTCCAGAAGGACCTGAAGGCCGGCGTCTACGACGGCGTCCTCGGTCACTGAATCAAGTCAAACCCATTCCGCGGGCACGGCGTTCCGCCGTGCCCCGGAGTCTTATTTTCCATCTGTCCCGCTTTCGGCACATCTGCATGAGTTTTCGCCTATCTGGCACATTTCATGTCAGGCGATACGGAAGAAAGAAAAATGAAAGGGTTTCCGAAGATTCGGACGGGATCCGGATCACTCATTCTTCTTTTCCGAAGCGTCCCTGCGGACAGAGGCGTGTTCGGGTTCCTTCCCCTTCAGGAGTCTGCTGAGGAAGATCTGTTTCTTTGCGCTGCCGTTGCCGTTCATCGGAAAACCTCCTTTGCGGATCCAGGCTCCGCATCGGGCCCGGCACGGGGTGCCGGCCGCGGTATGTTTCTGTCATGCCATGTGAGCAGAAGGGCGGACATGCCGATGACGAATACCGATCCCCCGTTGTGGACGATGGAACCCGCGATGGGATCGATAAGACCCAGCACCGCCAGAATCATCGCTGTGCCGTTGATCGCCGCGGATACGGTCAGATTGATGCGGATGGTGGACATGGTCCTTCTCGAAAGGCCTATGATGTGGGGGAGTTCCCCGAGTCCGTCCTTGGAGAGGACGATGTCGGAGGATTCCATCGCGACATCGCTTCCGAGTCCCATGGCGATGCCCACATCGGCCGCCCTGAGTGCGGCCGCATCGTTTACTCCGTCCCCGATCATGCAGACGGAGTGTCCGGCTTTCTGCATCTCGGATATTATGCGGAGCTTATCCTCGGGAAGGCATCCGCTGAAGATCCTGTCGGCCCCGACGGCCTTCCCGACGCGTTCGGCGGCCCCCGCGGAATCGCCTGTGATGATGACGGTCCTCACGCCTTCGGCCCGAACCCGTGCTATGGCGGGACAGGAGTCCGCACGGACGGAGTCCCTCATGACGACGGATCCGATGACGGCGTTCCCTTCGGCCAGGAATACGGCGGCGGATCCGCCTTCGGAGTATTCCTTCTCCGTTTCGGTGAGTTCGGACGTCACATCCGCGCCGGATTCCATCATGAATGCGAGGCTGCCGATTGCGACCCTTCTGCCGCCGACGGACGCCTTCACCCCCCTTCCCGGAACCAGTTCGAAGTCCTCCGGTTTTTCCGGGACCCGTCCGTATTTCCTGCAGATACACTTTCCCATGGGGTGTTCGGACATGGATTCTGCGGATGCGGCGATGCGGAGGATATCCTCCTCCGTGTGACTTCCGAAGGAATGCACGGCGGATACCTCGAGGTTTCCCGTCGTAATGGTGCCGGTCTTGTCGAAGGCGACGGTGTCGATTTCCGCCATCCTTTCCATCGCATCGCCCTGGCGGACGAGGACTCCGCGGCGGGACGCATTCCCGACGGCGGCCATAATGGCCGTGGGGGTGGCGAGGACGAATGCGCAGGGGCAGAACACCACGAGTACGGTGACGGAGCGGATTACATCGCCGGTGGCGAGACAGACGCCGATCGCGGCTGCGAATGCGGTGGCCACGATCCACGTGGCCCATCTGTCCGCTTCCCTGACGATCTTCGCTTTTCCGGGATTGACGGAGTTGACGAGTCTGATCATCCTGCCGATGGAAGTGCCTTCCCCGACCTTCTCGGCCGTCATTATGAAGGAACCGAATCTGCTGACGGTCCCTCCCTTCACCCTGTCCCCCGCACTTCTGTCCGCAGGGAGGGATTCCCCTGTGAGGACCGATTCGTCCACGGATGCGCTGCCGGAGACGATGATCCCGTCGACAGGGATGGTCTCCCCCGCAAGTACGCGGACCCTGTCGCCGATCTCCACGTCCTCTGCGGGAACGGTCGAGAACGAACCGTCACCGTTTTCGATGTGAGCGGTCACGGGGGACAGTTTCGACAGATTCTCTATTCCCCTGCGCGCTTTGGCGACGGTGTACTCCTCCAGATAGGAACCTATGCACATGATTACGGCGACGGTCCCCGCGGCGAAGAGTTCCCCGACGGCGACCGATGCGGCGATCGCGACGCTGACCAGCAGGTCGGCCTTCACGTCGAATTCCGTGACGAGCGCATATGCGGCCTCCGCGATGATGGGGACGCCGCACAGGACAATAGGTATCCAAATCAAATGTGCCAGATGGTCCGGGAGATTTCCGATGATGTTCCATTCCGAGAGTCCGTACGGGATGAGCATCAATGCCGATATCAGAAGGACGGACCTGCGGTCCTTGACGGAACCGATCCGCTTTACAGCGTCGCCTGCGTTCATATTATACCCATACCCCCTATGGGTATAAGGCGGATATAAAACCCGTCGGCGAAGCAGTAAACGAAGGCTGATGCCTCCAACCGCGGACGGACAGGAAAAGATCCGGACCGGCCGAAAGGCTCAGTCCAGTTTGGAGAAGTTCTCTACGACCTTGGCGAAGTTGCTGATGATCCTTTCGGCATCGCCGTGTTCGATGCCTTCACGCACACAGTGCTGGAGGTGTCCCTCGAGGATGATCTCGCCCACTTTGTGCATAGCGCTCCTCACGGCGTTGATCTGGGTCATTATGTCCTCACAGGGGATGTCCTCATCGATCATGCGGTCGATGGCATTCACCTGTCCGGCGATCTTCCTGAGTCTTCTGTGCAGGTTCTCCGCATCCATGCATTCTTTCATGACGACCGCACTCTAATCGGAGTGGAGGTATTAACCGTATCTCTTCGGAAATCGGGACGGTCCCGCATCCGCGGTGCGAGAAGTTTAGGGATATTTCATACATCTGGCACATCCCGTCCGGAGTCTTTCACAGGAGCCACGCCATGTAGATCGGCAGGTAGACGGTGTCCCCGTCGACCCTCAGGTCCTTCGGATGTATGACTGTAGGGACGGCAACCCTCCCGCGGTATTTCTCGCAGAAGAAATCCAGGGACACGTGCCTGTTCGATATGCTGGATTTCACTTCTATCGGGCGGATGTATTTCCCCGATGTCAGCAGGAAATCCGTCTCGTACGCATGCTTCGGGTCCTCCTTCCTGCAGAATTCGTGGAAGTGCAGTCCGTGACCCGCCGAACGCAGCTGCTGGGCCACGGAGTTCTCGAAGAACATCCCCTTGTTGACGGACAGCCTGCCGTGCAGGAATGCGGAGAGGAGTTCCCCGTCCGTCACGGAATCCATATCGAATGCCAGGGACACCAGCAGGCCCGTGTCCAGGAGGTAGCATTTGAACGAATCCGCATCGCTGTCGAGATTAAGGGCGACGTTCGGGTCCCTGACGTTGTAGCAGGTGTTGCAGATCCTCGCCTCCTCGAGCCATTTCACACTGTCGTAATAATCCGAACTTCTGCTCCCCTTCTTCACGGCGCCGGGGCGGAACACCTTTCTGTGTGCGGACAGGAGGGCGGGGATGCGGTCGAACACCGCACGGGCTTTCGTCCCGTTCCCCACGGGGATGCGGCCCATGTCGCCCCGGTACAGCTGGATGATGTTCTTCTTCACGGTCTCGACCCTCTTCATGTCCTTGGACCGTACGTATTCCTTCACCGCCTGCGGCATGCCGCCGACCATCATATACGTCCGGAATTTCTCCGCAATTGCTGCATGGAGGTCCTGTCCCAGCGGCGTCATTTCGGAATAATGTCTGCGGATCGTGTCCGCAGTTACGCTGTCTCCGCAGGCCAGGCAGAACTCCTCGAAATCCATAGGATGCATATCGATGTGCATTTCCTCCGACGGGATTTGGATGTGCTCCACGTTCTTTTTGATGGAGATCAGGGAGCCGGTTTCGATATAGTCGTACCTTCCGTCCGCCACGAGGTATTTGATCAGCTGCCGGGCTTCCGGATATTCCTGGATCTCGTCGAACACGACGAGACTTTTCCCTTTGCGGAGAGTCACCCCGTATTCCATCTGCAGCAACCCGAAGAGGGAGTCCAGGTCCGAGGAGTATTTTCTGAAATAGTCCAGGGTGTTCGGTCTCGGATTCCCGAAGTCGATGAAGAGGCAGCTCTCGTATTCGTTTCCGGCGAATTCCTTCACCACGGTACTTTTCCCGACACGCCTGGCACCTTCGATGAGGAGGG
Organism: uncultured Methanomassiliicoccales archaeon; assembly: GCA_964533525.1. Taxonomy (GTDB): domain Archaea; phylum Thermoplasmatota; class Thermoplasmata; order Methanomassiliicoccales; family Methanomethylophilaceae; genus Methanomethylophilus. Next base: position 8,698 of record CAZHJV010000040.1, read on the forward strand.
CGTATTCCCCGGCCCAGTTCTTTTTCCAGTCCAGGAGCTCGCCATAGATCTTCCTTGTGAAATATTCTGCGGACATCCGTTCTCGACGGTTATACGGGACGTACGTATATTACATTTCCCGCAAAGTTTTTTCAGAGTTTTACTACATTTCCCGCGTACTTTTTTCGGGGTTTTGCTACATTCCCCGCGAAGTTTTAAAAGAGGCATTCCGCAGTCTGGCACACTGTTTTCGGAGGAGTTTTCCCATGATTTTCGACGTTCGGACGGAAATCCGTGCGGATCCCGTCCCCCGGAATCTCCGGCGGCCGGGTCCGTTCCTTTGTATCTTATATGGGAAGCAATCCGTTTTCCCTGCATTGTCTTTAAATAGGGGAACCTGATTCGTCCTTTTGCTCGTAGAAGGGCTTCACCGCCCGTTACTACTACGAGGAGGAATTGTATTGGCAGATAAACCAACCGTAATGGCTGTGCAGAAGGCACTCGAGAGTGCGAAGAAGCGCAAATTTGTAGAAACGGTTGAGTTGGCCGTCAATCTCAGGGATATCGACCTGTCTCTTCCCAAGAACCGTATTCAGGAGGACGTCGTCCTTCCGAAGGGCCGCGGGAAGCAGGTCAAGATCGCTGTCATTGGCGGTGGCGAACTAGCCTTGAAAGCCAAGGACGTTGCTGACCTAGTGATCACCCCCGACGAACTCGGGGCCCTCGCTGGCAACAAGAAACAGGCGAAGAAGACCGCGAACAGCATCGACTACTTCATCGCCGAGGCCCCCCTTATGGCGGTCGTCGGTAAGAAGCTCGGTACCGTTCTCGGTCCCCGCGGAAAGATGCCTAAGCCCATCGCTCCCGGAGCAGATCCGGCCCCGATGATCGACAACCTCCGCAAGTCTGTTACCGTCAGGACGAAAGACAGAAAGACTTTCCACGTGCCCGTTGGAACCGTGGAGATGTCTGCGGAAGACATCGCCGACAACGTCGACGTCGTCATGAAGCGTGTCGAAGGCCGCCTTGAGAAAGGTAAGCACAACATCGACTCCGCATACATCAAGACGACCATGGGCCCGTCAGAGAGGCTTATGTGAGGGAGGTCTAAGGATGGCACACGTCGCAAGTTGGAAGAAGGACATCGTCAAAGAGATCGTCGATGATATCCAGCAGTTCCCGGTCGTAGCGATCGTGGACATGCAGGAGATCCCGGCTCCCCAGATCCAGTCCATGAGGGCGGGAATGAGGGCGCACGCCAAGATCAAGATGACCAAGAACAACCTTATGCTCTTGGCCCTCGACCAGGCGGCCCAGTTCAAGCCCGGAGTGGAGAAACTGAAGGAGCACGTCGGCGGACAGTGCGCGATCGTTACCACGGACCTCAACCCCTTCAAGCTCTTCAACAAGCTGAAGGCGACGAGCACCCCCGCTCCTGCCAAGGCAGGACAGATCGCACCGTTCGACATCGTCGTACCGGCCGGACCCACACCGTTCGGACCCGGACCGATCATCGGTGAACTTCAGAAACTAGGCCTTCCCGCTCAGATCATGAACGGGAAAATAACCGTCAAGAAGGACACGACCGTTGTGAAGGCGGGAGCACCTATCTCTCCCGAGCTCGCAGCGATGCTCCCCAAGCTGGAGATCCTTCCCATGGAAGTCGGAATGAACGCGAGAGCGGTCTTCGGCGATGGGATCGTCTACGGATTGGACGTCCTGGATATTCCTGACGATTATTACACCTCAATGTTCGCTACGGCCGCGCACGACGCGCTGGCGCTCGCAGTCGAGATCGCATACCCTGCGAAGGAGACCGTCGTACCGCTCATCGCGAAGGCATACAGGAGCGCTTCTGCGCTGTCTGTCGAGGCCGCGATACCGACCAAAGAGACAATTGGAGCGCTTTTTGCGAAGGCAGACAGTCAGATGCTTGCCCTTGCTTCTGCGACCGGATTCACGAACGATGACATCGCCGCAAGGCTTAACAGCGTTGCAGCCGCAGCACCGTCCGCCGCAGCAGAGCCCGCCGTCAACGAGGCGGAGCAGAAAGCAGAAGAGACGAGTGAAGAGACATCCGAGGAGGAAGTTGCCGCGGGTCTCGGAGCTCTGTTCGGATAAAGGAGTTGAAAGAAATGCAGTATATTTACAGCGCAATGGTCCTCTACTCTGCTGGAAAAGAGATCACTGAAGATGCCATCACGGCCATCCTCACCGCAGCAGGCGTAGAAGTTGACGCCGCGAAAGTCAAGGCACTCGTTGCCTCTCTCGAGGGAGTTGACATCAAAGAGGCTATCGCAAACGCCTCTGTTGCCGCTCCCGCCGCCGCAGCCGCCGCACCCGCAGCAGCCGCAGCCGCCCCCGCCGAGGAAAAGGCTGAGGAAGAAGAGGAGAAGGTCAGCGAGGACGAGGCTGCCGCCGGTCTCAGCGCACTCTTCGGATGAGCTGAGTTTTCGGGACTTTCTCGGAATCAAAGATAAAACGCCTTACATTCACCGCAGGGGGCTCCGCCCCCTGCTCACTTATCATCATGTTCCCGGTGCAGTCGTATGGATGGCGAAAAAAGGGTTACCGTCAGACTTCCCGCCGACGATCTGGCACTTATCGACCTCCTCGTATCGGACAGGAAGTTCGGGACGGAGACGGATTTCGTCCGCACCGCCGTGGAGGATCTTCTGGGACGGTCGTTCACCCCGGAACAGAGGGAGTCCGCCCTCGCCCGCGCATCCGGCCTCGGTTCGGCCGACATAAGCGATTTCACATCCGACGGGTCCGATGCGGGCGGTATCCTCAGGGAGGCGTTGGACAGGAGTCTGTCCGACAGGAAGGAATCCTGATATGCATTCCGTACTCATCGCGGGATGCGGAGGGATCGGCTGCAGGATCGTTTCCCGCATATGTGCCAGCTTCGATTTTCCGACGCTTACGATCAACGTCTCCGATGCGGACATAACGATGGTCCCCCCGGGCGGGGATACCGCCTCCGGGTTCGCGGGAAACAGGGATGAGGCGTATTACAGCGCCATGTTCGGCCATGACGAGGAGATCATCGGGAGGATCCGCGGGCACTCCGCCGTCATAGGCGTCGCTGCCCTCGGCGGAGGCACGGGTTCCGGCGCGATAGTGGCTCTGGCGCAATGTGCCAGATCGCTGAATATCCCGTTCATATCCGTGGTAAGCATACCATGGAAATTCGAGACCGACCGCCGCGGGCAGGCCTCCGCGGCGCTCCGGAAGCTGCTGGAGGTCTCCGACCGTCTGTTCCTTGCGGACACGGACCGCGTCAACGAGTTCGGGAACGCCCCGGAGGGCGTGGCCCGCGCCCTGGAGGGGGCGGAACTCCTCATGGGACACGCGGCCGCCGAGGCGGCGCGCCTGATGGAAACGACACCTTTCCTTTCGCTGATGTCCAGCAGGTGCTACACTTATTCGTACGGATGCGAACCGTCCCTGGCGGGTTCGGTGGAGATGGCGTTGTCGTTCCCGCTGTATCCCGCCGACCCGGTGGGGAAAAAACTGATAATATGCCCCGATTCGCAGGCGGCGGACCTGGAACGCGAGATGGCCGTGAAGGCCGTAACGGACAGGACGGGGCTCTGCCCCGACTTCGTTCAGGGTTCCATGGAGGGGAGCACGGGGGCTTTCATTTTCCTCCCCATTTCCTGCCCGTCTCCTGATAGTTCCTGATTATCCTCGCCGCATCGCCGAACACGCCCATGATGGTGTTGTACTCGTACTTGGTGGGTATGGCCCGTCCCATCATGCGTCTGAACATGACGGTGGTGGATTCCCTCCGGGCCTCGGTGTAATCGATCTCCTCCAGGAGGTCCCCGAAGAATTTTATGAGGAGTTCCTTCTCGTCCGGGTCGCAGGGTTCGCAGCGGGTGTGCCTGCGGTCCGCCTGGAACATCTCGTACAGGACCACCCCGACGGAGTGGGAGAGGTTCATCACGGGATACCTGTCGTCGGCGGGGATCGTGATGAGCACGTCGCATCTGTTGAGTTCCGTCTGGAGGAGGCCGATGTCCTCCCTGCCGAAGACGAGGGCGATCTTCTCATTGTATCCGCGGCAGTCCATGGCGAATTCCCTCACATCCACGGGGATGCGGGCGTAGTTCTTGTCGCCCTTGGTGACGGTGCCGCTGGTGCCGACCACCAGAAAACACCCCTCGACGGCCTCCTCCATGGAGGTGACCGTCCTCGCGCTGCGGAGGATGTAGTCCCCGTGTTTGGATCTGTTCAGGGCGGTCTCCCCTATCTCGCAGGGGTTGACGAGGACCAAGTCCCCGATGCCGAAGTTGGCCATGCATCTGGCGATCGCGCCCACGTTGCCTTCGAATTTAGGTCCGACGACCACGACGCGGATATCTGTCATACGGTCTTCCATCCCGTCGTATTATATGTCGTTTTGGAGTCTGCAGATGTATTCGTTCTTCCAATCCAATATTACGCAGAGTGTACATTTTTTCGGTAGGCATATATACCCGACCGCCGTTAAAAGCCGTATTGGGTTCCGTTCCGCTTTCCCCT
>CAZHJV010000041.1:0-12844 GCA_964533525.1 uncultured Methanomassiliicoccales archaeon
AGAGATCCTTCAGAGCATGGTCCCCCAGGAAAGGGAGATCCACATAGAGAGGAGATAATCATGTCAAGTACAAAGCCCCCGGCAATGAAAGAGAGGCTCAACAAGAAAGTCAAGCAGAACCGCCGTGTTCCCGCCTGGGTCATGCTCAGGACCAACAGGCAGTTCCTCAGGCACCCGAAGAGAAGATCGTGGCGCATGGGAAAACTTAAGGAGTGATTCAAATGGCAGACGAAGTCAGCAGGATCATGGTCATTCCGCTCAGGGGAGCGAGACTCGCCCCCAGGTCCAGGAGGACCGAGCGCGCCGTCAAAGAGGTCAGGGCCGCCATCATGAGGCACATGAAGGTGGACGCCGAGCACGTCTGGATCGACAAGAGCGTCAACGAGAAGCTCTGGGAGAACGGAATCCGCAACCCCCCTTCCAAGATCACCGTGAAAGCGGTCAAGTTCGACGACGGCCTCGTAGAAGTCTCTCTTTCCGAGTGATCGAAATGTCGATGAGGCTCACGAGGGTAGCAGGGACGTTCAACATCGGCGTCAACGCGGTCGCCAGCGAGAGCCTCGCTTTCATCACCCCGGACGCCGACGCATCCTTCCTGAAGGATGTGGAGGAGGTCCTGGGTGTGGAAACCTTCCGGACGACGGTGTCCGGCTCCCACGTTGTGGGTTCGCTCATTGCGATGAACTCCAACGGGGCGGTCCTCCCCGGCCTCGCCGAGGAGACGGAGGTCGCCGTCGTCAGGGAGCACCTCCCGGTGCTCCTTCTCCCCGACCGCTTCAATGCGGCGGGGAACAACATCCTCGCCAACGACAACGGCGCCATCGTCAATCCCGAGATGGACGACAAGACCGTCGCCAAGGTGGCGGAGATCCTCGGCGTCGAGGCGGTCAGAGCATCCATAGCCGGATGCAACACCGTCGGATCCGTATGCAGATGCACCAACAAGGGCTGCGTCTGCAGCACCGATGCGACCGACGACGAGATGGAGATCATCAGGGAAGTCCTGGGCGTCGATGTGCAGAGGTCCACCGTGAACCACGGTTCCAAGTACATCGGCGCAGGCATCATCGCCAACTCGAAGGGCGCGCTCGTCGGAGACGAGACCACCCCCATCGAGATGGGAAGGATCGAGGACGGACTTTCCCTCTGAAGACGGGACACCGCCGGCATATCGCATTCATAAATGCCGGGAACGTCCTTCCGCTCATGAAATCGGGAAGGAACAGAACCAAGTGCATATGGTGCGGCAGGCCGTGTCAGAACGGTTTCTGCAGCCCCGGGTGCAGCGAAAAGTATGCCGGATACGAAAAACTCGCAGACAGATACGGCGGGCTGTTCCTCATAGGGTGCCTCACCCCGGTGATACTTGTCATCCCCGCAGTCATTTTCGCCGACAGCTCGAAACTGTGGATCGGACTGATACTGCTCATCGTGGCCGTTACGATGATTGCGCTCCCATTCGCGACCAGGGAAACCGTCGAGGCATGGGGAGTCAGGAAATCGAAGATCGCCATGCGTATCATCGGACTGGTGTTCATAGCCGCGGGAGCCGCATTGATCCTGTCGGTTCTGCTGCGAATCCCTTCCCCGGCAGGCGGAAAACGGTCTCCGGCGCACCCTTTTCCCTTATATAAGAATGCGTCATACCAGAAAGTCGGTATTTCATGGACTATACACTTCTCGGAGTGATAATCGTCTATTTCATCGTTGTAATAGGCATCGGTTATTACTTCTGCAACAAATCATCGAACCTTTCCGATTACATCCTCGGAGGCCGTTCCCTCAACCCGTACGTCACGGCGCTCTCGGCACAGGCCTCCGACATGAGCAGCTGGCTGCTCATGGGTCTCCCCGGAGCCATCCTCATCGCCGGTCTCGGCGAAGTGTGGCTCGGGATCGGTCTCGGAATAGGAACATATGCCTCCTGGCTCCTCATTGCGAAAAGACTCAGGGTCTACACCGAGGTGTCCAAGGACTCCCTTACACTTTCCACTTTCTTCTCGAACCGTTTCCGCGACGAGAAAGGCTACCTCAGAGACGTCAGCGCGGTCATCATCCTCGTGTTCTTCGTCATCTACGTCGCCTCCGGATTCGTCGGCGCCGGAAAGGTGTTCAACTTCGTCTTCGAGGACGTGAGTTACAGCGTCTCGATCATCGTCGCCGCCGCGGTCATCGTCATCTACACCTTCCTCGGAGGATTCAAAGCGGTCTGCTGGACCGATTTCCTCCAGGGAATGCTGATGCTGATCGCCCTCGTCATCGTGCCTCTGGCCGCGATAGCCACCCTCGGCGGATGGGACGGCGTCACCAACATCTGGGACAATGTGACCTCCGTCGACACATCCCACTTCACCGACCTCTTCTACGACAAGGGCGAGAAGATCAAGGCCATAACCATCGTATCCCTGCTCGCATGGGGTCTCGGCTACTTCGGAATGCCCCATGTTATCATCAGATACACCGCCATCAAACATCCCAACGACCTCAAGATCGCAAGGCGTGTTGCCATGATCTGGCTCATCGTGTGCCTCGCGGCCACCTCCCTCGTCGGACTCGTCGGAAGGGCATGGCTCGACGGCGGCAGCGGATACCTCATAGGAGGCGACGGTACCCTCCTCGGAGGAGGAGATGCGGAGACCATCTTCATCACCATGGCGGGCGGCCTCTTCGCTACCGTCATCGCAGGCATCATCTACTCCGCCATCCTCGCGGCCGTCATGAGCACCGCGGATTCCCAGCTGCTCGTGGCGTCCTCCGCCATCTCCAACGACCTCTACAAGAGGTTCGGGAAGAAGGGCAACCTCGGCGATAAGCATCTCATCTGGATCTCCAGAGTCGTCGTGGCGGTAATCGCGGTCATAGCCGCGGCGATAGCACTGAGCGGGAACAATTCCATCATGGACCTGGTCTCGTATGCATGGGCCGGATTCGGAGCGGCCTTCGGCCCCGTGGTGCTGTGCGCCCTCTTCTGGAAAGGCGCCAATGCGAAGGGTGCGCTGGCGGGAATGATCGCGGGATTCTTCACGGTGATCCTCTGGAACACCTTCATGAAATCCGACGCCATCATCGGCGGCGGGAGCTACATGCTCTTCGACACCGGCATCTACGAGATCATCCCCGGATTCATCATCGCAATGGTCCTGATCTTCGTGGTCAGCAAACTCACCGGAGGCCCCGAGAAGGAGGTTCTCGACGAGTACGGCGTCTACGAGGAAGAGATGAAGAAACTTTCCGAGTAAACGCATTCACCTGCGGGACCGGAAACGGTCCCGCATCATCCGTTTTTTACATCTGGGTCTTGTATCGGTCCGCTCCCGTTTCACGACGTCCCGCCGCGGAACCTCAGATACTCCAGGAACTTCCGGGATGCGGTCGAGAGGGTCTTCCCGCAGCGTTTCGCGATGCAGATCCTGCGGCAATAGGGATGTTCCAGAGGCATGATTCTGATACGGTACGGAACCCTCCTCAGAATCAGACTCGGCAGAATGCTGATCCCCAATCCGTTCTCCACCATGGACATGACGGAGTAATCGTCCCACGTCTGGAAACAGACATCGGGACGGAGACCCTCCTTCTCGAAGATCTTTCCGATCTCCGCCCTGCCGCCTTTCTCCAGAAGCATGAACGGGAATTCCTCCAGGGCTTTCATCGGGAATCTCCCGCAGTCCGCATAGGGATTGTCCCCGGGCACCACGGCCATGAGTTCGTCGTCTTCGATGAATTCCGTGTCCGCGTCCCCGCACGCATCCATGCTGGTGAATGCGAAGTCCACCCTGTCCTCCGCGACCCACTGTGCCAGTTCGGAATAGTCCCCCAGAAGGAGCTCGTAACTTATGTCCGGGTGGTCTTCCCGGAATCTGCGGATCATATTCGGCAGCCAATGCGTAGCCACACTCGAGAACGTACCTATGACGATATGTCCGCTCTCGAGATTGCGGATCCCGTCCACCGTCTCCGACAGCAGTTCCGAATCGGAACAGAGGGTCTTCGCACAGGGAAGTATCGCCGCCCCCTCGGAAGTGAGCGCGACGCCGTTCCTGCCGCGTTCGAAAAGCCTCAGGCCCCACTCCTTCTCCAGATCCGAGATCATACGGCTTATGCCCGACTGGGATATCCCCATCTTCTCGGCAGCCTTGCTGAAACTTCCGTATCCGGCGATCTATGCGAAGGCACGGTACTTCAGAAGATTCGTTTCCATGGGAACACATCCGTATTTCGAATAATTGTATCTGGTTTTGTTATAAAATCATTCATATAATTTCGGTTTTTTCAAATGAAAAATGAAAGCCGGATCCCTGACGTATCCCCTGTTCATCTCATCGCTCATCCTCTTCGGAACCAACGGCGTCGTCGCGGACGGGATCAGCCTCCCGAGCACCCAGACGGTCGTCTTCAGGACATTCTTCGGAGGGATCCTTCTGACAGCCGTATTTCTCCTGGCGGGCGGAAGATACAGGATGCCCGCACAGAAGACCCAGATGCTGTATCTCCTCATCTCCGGAGTGTCCATGGGGATCAGCTGGATCCTCTTGTATGAAGCATACGCCGAGGTCGGGGTCGGCATATCGTCCATGGCGTACTACTGCGGCCCGGCGGCCGTGATGGTCCTATCCCCGTTCGTATTCGGCGAGAAACTGTCCGCCCGCGGGATGCTCGGATTCGCCGCCGTGATGGCGGGGGCGGTCATGATGTGCGCCGAAGCTGTCGGGGACGGAGGAAACCTGAAGGGATATCTGCTCGGATTCGCCTCCGCGGCCGCACATGCGGCCATGGTGATCTTCAGCAAACTGGCGAAGGACATAGACGGATTGGAGAATTCCTCCCTGCAGCTGCTGTTCGCCTTCGCCGCCGTTTCGGCGTACGCCGCAGCCGTATCGGAGATACCTTCCGATGTCCCTGCGGGAGATTGGCCGTACATACTCCTCCTGGGATTCGCAAACACGGGGATCGGATGCTTCCTCTACTTCTCGACCATAGTGAAGCTGAGTGCACAGACGGTCTCCGTCGCCGGATATCTGGAACCGCTGTCGGCGGTCGTGTTCTCCGCACTTCTCCTGGGGGAGACCATGACGGGACTGCAGATACTGGGGGCGGCGATGATCATATCCGGTGCAGTGTATGCGGAAACCCGCAGATCGGACGGAGGACGCTTTTTCCGTACACGGGTCCGCAGGACGCATAACCGATAAATCCGCGGAGGGGAATCATCCCGCCGATATGAACACGGACGCGATGGAGAAACTGATCGCCCATTTCGAGAGATGCTTCGGCCAGGAGACGGATACCGTCCTGCACAGTACCGCCGGGGCGGATCCCCACATCGACGTCCTCGTGTTCGCTCCCACCCAGAAGTATCCCTTCTGGAAACTGTGCACCATGGGCGCCAGCGACTGTAAGATGCCTAAAAGGGAGGGGGTGAGGTACGGGAAGACGGTCTCCCTCTACAACGAATACGTCATGTTCCTGGACCCCTCCCTGAGGGTGGAGAAGGACTCCGACGACTGGAAGTGGTACTGGAAAGTCCTGATGGAAACGGCCCTCTTCCCGTTCCGCAGCGGCGAGGCCCTCGTTGCCACGGACACCGTGGATTTGGGCTTGGACGGTCCGATGAAAGGCGTCGTCCTGCTGTTCCCGGAGGCGGTGGAGGACACTTCCGTCCTCAGGTGCCGTCTCGGCCTCGGGAAGACCGCCGTCTGCCTGCAGGTCATGCCGGTGACCTCGGAGGAGATGGATGAACGCCTCCGCCGCGGGGATGAGGGCGGGGATTGGCTGTACGAACGTTTCTATGCCCACGACCCCGGCACCCCGGACAGATTCCTGGCTCAGACGGTGAGGGTACGGTGATCTCCTCCTTCGGCAGGACCTCCGACGGCGCGGAGGTAAAGATGATCTCCCTGGAGAACGGGGACATGGGCTGCGGCATCCTCACCTACGGGTGCGTATTGCAGAATCTGTATGTGCCAGACGCCTCGGGTTTCGATGTGGACGTGGTACTCGGTTACGAGAATATCGGCGATTACGAGACCCGTTCCGGACGTATGGGGGCAGTCATAGGGAGATACGCCAACAGGATCTCCGGAGGAAGGTTCGTACTTGACGGGAAGACCTACGAACTCTCCCGCAACAGGGGTCCCGACCACATACACGGAGGGAACAGGGGTTTCGACAAGAGAATCTGGGACATTGAGGATGCGTCCGACACCTCGGTGACCCTGCGCCTCGAAAGCGCCGACGGCGAGGAGGGGTACCCCGGGAATATGGATGTCCGGGTGAGGTACACCCTAGAGGAATCGTCCCTCACAATCGACTATCTGGCACATTCGGATGCGGACACCGTCTGCAGCCTCACCAACCACTCGTACTTCAATCTGAACGGACACGGGAACGGCACCGTGGAGGACCACTCCGTGGCGATACATGCGGAGCGCTACACCGCGGCGGGGGAACGGTCCATCCCCACCGGGGAGATCGCCTCCGTGGAAGGCACTCCGCTGGACCTCAGGGAGCCGAGGACCATAGGCACCCGCATGAGGAGATACGGGGGATTCGACGACAACTACCTTCTGGACGGCACCGCCGCCGCGGAGGTCAGGGGACCCAAAACCGGCATAGAGATGTCCGTGTCCACCGATTATCCCGCACTGCAGTTCTACACCGCCAACGGGCTGAAGTCCGCCGAGGGCAAGGACGGCGCCAGATACGGCAGGTGGAGCGGACTGTGCCTGGAGACCCAGTACTGCCCCGACTCCCCCAACCGCCCCGAATTCCCGTCCGCGGTCCTGAGGAAGGGGGAGGAGTACCGCCGCCACACAGTATACTCGTTCCGCACGGAAGAATCTTGAACGGAATGTGCCGGCGGCGGCATTCCGCCGCTGTACCCCGTTTTCGGGCGCGCCCGCGCGCGTCAGAGATTTTATTATAGGGCGTTGGATACGGACGTCCATATGACAGCTGACAAAGCAGCAAACGGAAAGAGGGACAAAGTCGTCCTCGCATACTCCGGAGGTCTCGACACCTCCGTCGACATCCACTGGCTCCAGGAGAACTACAACGTCGATGTCGTCGCCATCTCCGTCGACGTCGGACAGCCCGAGACCGACGGCGAGGAGATCGTCGCCCGCGCATACAGGAACGGAGCGGTCCGCGCCGATTTCTTCGACGTCCGCAAGGAGTTCGTCGAGGAATACGTGTGGCCCCTCGTCAAGGCCAACGGCATGTACCAAGACGTCTACCCCCTCAGCACCGCCATCGCCCGCCCCCTCATGGCGAAGACCCTCGTCAGGATCGCCCACGAGGAGGGTGCGAAATACATCGCCCACGGATGCACCGGCAAGGGCAACGACCAGGTCCGCTTCGATGCGGGCATCAAGGCCCAGGACCCCGACCTGAAGATCATCGCCCCCCAGCGCGAGTGGATCGCCAGCAGGGACGACGAGATCGACTACGCCGCGGAGCACGGCATCGAGATTAAGGCGAAGAAGGAGAGCCCCTACTCCAGGGACGAGAACCTCTGGGGAGCATCCTGCGAATGCGGAGCCCTCGAGAACGCATGGGACGAGCCCCCCGCAGGGGCGTGGATCCACACCGTCGACCCCGAGAAGGCACCCGATACCCCCGTCTACGTGGAGATCGGATTCGAGAAAGGAGTCCCCGTATCCCTCGACGGAGAGAAACTGGACGGCGTCGAGCTCATCGACAGGCTCAACAAGATCGCCGGCGAGAACGGAGTCGGAAGGATCGACCATGTGGAGGACAGGCTCGTCGGCATCAAGAGCCGCGAGACCTACGAATGCCCCGCAGCGGTCGTCATCATCGCCGCCCACAGGGCGATCGAGGGCATGACCCTGCAGAGGGAGGTCCTGGACTTCAAGAAGATCATCGAGCAGAAGTTCACCCGCATGGTATACGACGGACAGTGGTTCGGCGGACTCAGGGAACCCATCAACGCATTCATCGACAAGACCCAGGAATTCGTCACCGGGACCGTCCGCATGAAGCTCTTCAAGGGAAGCGTCACCGTCGTCGGAAGGAAGAGCCCCGTGTCCCTCTACGACACCGGCCTCGCCACCTACTCCAAGGACACGGTCGACACCTTCGACCACAAGGCCGCCATGGGATTCATCTACGTGTGGGGACTCCCCGATCAGACAGCCGCGAGGGCCCACGCCCCCGGAAAGAAACAGTGATCCGAATGGCGGGAAAAGCCCTCTGGTCCGGAAGGTTCAAGGACGGGATGGACGAAGGAACCCTGAAGTTCACCTCCTCCCTGGACGTCGACTCGAAGATGGCGTTCTACGACATCATGGGTTCGCTGGCACATGTCCTCATGCTGAAATCCTGCAGGATCATACCCGCAGAGGATGCGGACCTCATCATCGGAGGTCTCAGGAAGCTTGCGCAGCAGCTCAGGGAGGGCACCCTCGAGATGGACTACTCCCTGGAGGACGTCCACACCAACATGGAGGTCAGGCTGACAGCGATGATCGGCCCCGCCGGCGGGAAACTGCACACCGGAAGGAGCAGGAACGACCAGGTTGCCACCGATTTCAAGATGTATCTCAGGGATGCGGTCCTGAACGCCGTCGAGGCGCTGAACGGACTGATCCGCTCCCTGCAGGACACCGCCGGGAAGAACAGGGACGTCATCCTGCCCGGATACACCCACATGCAGCATGCGCAGCCCGTGACGCTGACACATCACATGATGGCCCACGCGTTCCGTTTCGGCAGGGACGCCGACAGGTTCCTCGATGCGTTGGAGAGGATGGATAAGTGCCCCCTCGGCGCGGCGGCCCTCGCGGGCACCACGTACCCCATCGACAGGAAGATGACCTCGGACCTGCTCGGATTCAAAGACCCCACGGAGAACTCCATGGACACCGTGGGTTCCAGGGACTTCGTGACGGAGATCTCGTTCGACGCATCCATGGCCGCAGTATCCATGTCCTCGCTCTGCGAGGAACTCATCCTCTGGAACTCCCAGGAGTTCAGGTATGTGGAGATGGACGACCGCTACTCGACGGGATCCAGCATAATGCCGCAGAAGAAGAACCCCGATATAGCGGAGCTCGTGAGGGGGAAGACCGGAGGAGTCATCGGGAGCCTCATGGCCATGCTCGTGACCACGAAAGGTCTGCCTCTGTCGTACAACAGAGACCTGCAGGAGGACAAGAAACCCGTCATGGAATCCCTTCAGACGGTCACCGACTGCGCCAATATGATGTCCAAGGTCGTATCGACCATGAAGATCAACGAGAGCGCGATGCTGGAGGCCACCAACAGGGGATTCATCAACGCCACCGACCTGGCGGATTACCTCGTGACCAAAGGCGTCCCGTTCAGGGAGGCCCACGGGATCGTCGGCGAGACCGTGAGGTACTGCATCGAGAACAAATGCACCCTGGACAATCTCACCCTCGACCAGTTCAGGCAGTTCTCGCCGCTGGTGGACAGCGACGTGTTCTCCGCCATATCCGTCAAAAACTGCGTGGAGAGGAGGGACTCGTACGGAGGGACCTCGCCCGCATCCACCGACGTGGAGCTCACCCTTTCCATGCGTGACAGCATGAGAAGGGAGAAGGAGGTCGAACTGAAGGACCGCCTCATCCAGAACTGCTGGGACAGACTTCTGAATGAATGAAAAGGGTCCGGGGATGTTCCCCGGCACCCTATTTTCCCACATCTGGGTCTTTGGATTTTACTGCGGACAGCCGGCAGTTTTCCAGATGGGGTAATAAAACTAAGTGGTTTTACGGGGCCCTGTTTTCGTACAGGGCCCCGTCGGAATTCAGGCTTTCCTCTTCCTCAGGAAGAACGCGGCACCGATAAGTGCCAGCAGCACGACTGCGCCGATCGCGGCGAAGATGATGCCGTTCCCGTCATCGGAGGATGAATCCTTTCCGTCATCGGCGGAGGAGTCCGATGCAGATTCGTATCCGACCGCGTAGAGAGACAGGTGGTCGGTCTCGAAGGTGACCTTTCCGTCCGCATACGTCGCATTCCCGATCAGGGTCTTCTTCCCGTAATGGTCGATGTGCCAGACCTTCAGATCCTTACCGTCCTGCGGCTCGATGCCGCAGACTGCGGAAATGGTGATCCTGCCGAATTCGCTCTGGACCTCGCCTCCGCATTTCAGGTTGATATCCAGGACTTTTGCGTCGCCGGCTGCATCCTTCTGCTTCTCGGTGAGTCCTGTAGCCTCGGCTACGGAGAACACCGTGTCCCCCTTCCCCTTGAGCTTCCCCATGGCGGAGGAGTCCAGCAGTATGGATGAACCGTTCCCGTCCCCGAGGGCCATACCAGAGTTCAAATCCGCGACCGAATCGAACACGGAACTCACGACCGTTCCTTCCGCGGTAACGCTGCAGGATACATCCCCGAATCCGGAAAGCATATCCGCCAGATTCGAATAGCCGACAGAGCCGCCGTCATCGATCGTTACCGAAACGGACCCATCCTTCATCTCTGCAGTAATCTTCCCATCGGAACTTTTTGCGGATCTGATAGATTCCCTGACAGACAGTTCTGCGTCGCCTTCGGAATCCGAGACAGTCGTCTCGGTGAACGTGTAATAGAACGAAACGACAGTCTTCTTTTCCGTAACCGTCAGTTCATCCTTCATCACGTCCTTGGCCCAATCTATGATGTATGTCGTGGAGGTGGCATCCGAATTGCTTTCGGAAATGGTCTCCTTTCCGGATATCACATGGGAGATCTCCTCTCCGGAAGCATCCTTGCGTACCGTCTCCGTAGATACGGCCGTACAGGTCTTATCCGGATGGTAGTCGCTGACCGCTTCGTTCTTCACGGTCTTATCGGTCGTCTCGGTATATTGCAGCACGCCATCGGCGCCGTATGTCCTGACAGTGGTCTCCGAAGTACTGCCGTTCGTGTTGGATACCGTTCTTATTTCCGTATCGACCCGGCCGCCGTCGGATGCCGCTTTCGAAGTTTCGGACTCGACGACCGTATTGCCGTCGGCATCCGTATATGTCTTCGGTGTGACATCGATCGTTATGGAATAAATGTCATCGGAAACCGATACGGTCAGAACAGCCGTACCTTCCCGCTGCCCGGTGACCGTGAGGGTATTCGTATCGCGGACAACACCGATGACGGCACTGTCGCTGACCTCGTAGGTGCACTTGAACATGACGGGAAGTTCGATCTCGATGCTGCTTTCCCTGGCTACGGTCTGATACGGCTTGGTAAGAGAATCGTCCACATCCGAATCCGCATCGGGTTTCGTATCGGAATACTTCAGAACGCATCCGGAAAGGCCCGAGATGAGCTCATTGTCCCTGAGAATGCATTTCTTGGCCTCGCCCCCTTCGATGTAATACCATCCCGCTTCACCTTTGGAAGTGAAGTGGGCGTCGACACCGGTCTCCACCAATGCATAGCAGCTGTAGTGGGAACTGATGACTGCACTTGTGTCGGTCGTGGAATGTTTCGGGGTGTTGACCGGATCCGCAAGCTTATCGTAATACCATGTCTGCGCATCCAGCCCATAGATATCATAGGTCTTGGAACCGACCGTCAGCTGGCCGTCCTTGAGGACGGAACCGGGATACATCTCCTCCAGAACCGTGCCGATGTTGCCTCCGTACCCCGATCTAACCGTCGCGAAACCGTCGTTTATTGTAGTTACGGTCATCTGATACCGGGATGCGGCCTTGTAGCACTGGATGTATCCGCTGTCGAGATAGAACACAAGTTCCCCCGAAGGCCCCATACGGACCGCCTGGGAGCAGTATTCGTTCATGCTTCCGTCGAAACTCATGAAGGAGTAAGTGCTGTTCAGCGTCCATTTCCCGTCTTTCAGCTCATCTGTGTATACATACAGTCCCTGGGTTCCGGCGTTGTACGGCAGCAGGTAGATGTATCTCTTCCCTTCGGAATCGTAGGCGGTGTTGACCACGATGCCTCCGTGGGTCATGGGACTCGACGCACTCTCTCTGGGCACGGGACGTCCGTTCTCCCCTATGTCGAAAGATATCAGGCAGGTGCCGGCATCGTCCGAACCTCCGAGAGTATCCGACCCCAGGGCCCTGACGTTGATGTATCCTCTCCCGCCATAGATCTCCAATCCGGAGGCGATACCGCGGAACGTGCTCCCTTCCGCAGTCTTGATGTATTCGTATTCGGGAGTCCCGAAGGTCCCGTTCTCGAAGTCGAACTTCACCCACATGACCGAGGAGCGTTTGTTCTCCAGTCCGGAGATCACGCCGTCGAAAAGTCCCGCGGTGTATGCGGTGAGGTAGAAATATCCGTTGTAATAGGAGAGCCAGCCGTCGTCCCACGGCATTCCGGTGAATCCGGTCAGCTCGATGGTCGTACCTTTCTCCGTTTCCAGATTCACCGCGGTCATCGCCCTCCAGCCTTTGTATCCTGTGACCTTGTCGGCCTGCAGGAAAAAGAAGTATCCGTTCTCGAACATGACATTGGAGAACTGACCGTATTGGGCGAAGATCCTGTATTCGGTGGTGTCCTTGAAAAGATTGACCTTCGTCCCGTCGTTGAGATCCCTGTCGACCTCGGGAGAGGTCTTGAACATGGTATAATATTCCGCCTTGTCCTCGACTTTTAGACAACCGTAGAAGTATCCGTCATGATAGGACGCATACATGAGGTTGGACGGAATGTCGTAGAGGTAATTGAGATCGAGATCGTAGGCCTTGCTGCCAACGGTATCGAATATAACCCCGTTCCCGTAACTGATGTAATGGTAATAACTGATAGATCCGCTGGATATGGCGTGTTCGAGGATCGTTCCCGTATCGACATCCAGTTTGTAGAGCATTCCGCCTGCACGGACATACACCGCATCACCGACAATGAGCGG
>CAZHJV010000042.1:0-12218 GCA_964533525.1 uncultured Methanomassiliicoccales archaeon
ACACCCACTACTACCTGATAGGCCGCAGACCGATCCTAAAGCGCCGGAACTTTGAGCCATGAGTCATTCCAGATCTCATGACCTATGGGGTATTATCCAGAGTTTCCCCTGATTATCCCCCACTTTAGGGCACGTTGTCCACGTGTTACTGAGCAGTCCGCCGAGCTTGCGCTCTCGACTCGCATGTCTTAATCGAATTCCTATAGCGGTGGCCGCCGGCAGGATCAACCGGAGTCAAATCTTATTGACTTTAATCGTCATCAGATGAATGAAACTTTGAAACTGGCAATTTACCACGTTTCACCTATGTCCCGTGACGGCACACTCTATGAATGTCCGTTATTTCACGAGACATTCGTAGCATCGAACGTCAGAACTCAAGAGTGCACGCCCGAAGGCGGAGATCTTGGCTCTCCATATTTTGCAAGAACACGGTTTTTGTTTGAGGTTGTGTTCTCGCGCATTCCCCAGTATACAGGGGAAGTATATAAGCCTTTTCATCCGGGATGTTTTTCGCATTCCAGACGCACCATACAGTGTCCCCGCAATCTTCCGAAGAAGCCGCGAAGGTTGTATCGTGTAAGTTCCCTGATTCCTGGGTAGTATATAATACTTCCGAGGGACCAGTCCCTTCTACTTCAATCCGCCGTATCCGACAGATTCAAGGCAAACTCCAGTACATACAACTAGTATATAGCAGTTACTATCTGTAAAGAAGAGGGGATCCAAAACCCAGCTCGACGGCGATCAGTCATTCTATATTATATTGTAAAAAAATATTGAATATTGTACCATCGATTTTGCCCAATCCGGACTTTGCGTAGGGACCTGAGGAATCTGCTGCGGCCGGAAAATTCGGCGGATCACATACGGCGGGCGGAAGCCCGAACGGAACATCCGATCCTGAAACAGACACTTGGCGGGAATGAAGCCGCCACTTCCCGGCGGGAAACAATCTGCCGGGCATGCGGAGAGATGTGACTTCCTCCTCACTGCCGCATCACCTCAAAAATGGCGATTGCAACATGGATGAACCCATGTTTTTAATAGGATTACGCGTTATGCGCGAATACACAAGTGGAGGTGGCCCAGCCTGGTAAGGCGCCAGACTGCTAATCTGGTGTCCGTAGGACTCGGGGGTTCGAATCCCTCCCTCCACGCTTTTTGACTATCTGGCCAAAAACTTTTCAAAATCGCGCCAGAATGCCGATTCATGAGAAAAAATACGGAAACCGCGGAAAAGCGGCATTTCCGCTGCAAAATTCAAAACGGAAAAATGGGGGTTTTTGAGCGAAAATCCGAAAATTATTCGGAAAAGAATATGCCTGCCAGCACTTCCGCCCTCAGGATCCACGCCGAACATCCCTCACCAAAAAATCCGTCCAGCGACTTCGTTAAATGTGCAGTGCCGGAACGGCATTCAGACCTTCGGCCCCTCGTCCGGGGGATGCTGCGCCAGGCGCATGGCGGCGCTCGGCGGGGCCATGCCAAGCCTCTCGAACATGCTCTTCTGCTCGGGAGTCGGTTCCGTGACCCCGTATATCCCGTTCACCCAGTATCCCTTGATGGTGGCCGCCTCCGAGATCACGTCGAGATACGTCATCTCCTCGGACAGACCCGAATAGTCGATGAGGTCGACCAGTGCGGATTTCATCACCATGGAGAAGAAATCCCCCATGAGGGATGCCACGGCGGACTCGTTCGAGGGGAACAGCGCGGCACCGCCCTGGAGATCCGTCCTGTAGATGTCCATGTCCTGTTTGAACCGGTCGACCTTGCGCATAAGGTGCAGGATCGTCTTCAGATCGTAATCGGAATTGGAGATTATCACGGATTTCCCGAAGGTCGATTCCCTGCGGCGGATCTCCCCGACGTTGCGGGCGACTATGATGCTGTCATCCTCCCCTCTCGAGAGGGTGAAATATTTCCTGATGTCGGAGAATCCGTAATTGATCTCGAGGCGTTTCTCGAGGGTCTTGCTCCATTTAAGTCTGGATACGGTATCCTCGAACTGGTCCAGTTTGGCGAAGAAGGATATCGTGGTCTCCTCGCAGTCCCTGCTGTTATCCACGAAGAACATCTTGCAGTCGGTCAGGTCGAACTTCATGTCCGCTACCTTATATCTGTACACTGCGCCTTCATAGACAAGCGTCTCGAGATCCTCCGCACCGCTGTACTCCGCACACATGCGGGCGTGGAATTCCGACTCCTTGCTCAGGCAGATGACGAGATCGTAATCGGATCCGAAGTAACTCCCTATCTCCGACTCCGGGAAGGGCTTGTCGTCCATGAAGAACGTCGTATGGTCGACCGACATCCCGCGCAGTTCGGATGCGACGGCCCTCATCGAATCCACGTCCGCGCCGGCGTAGTTGGCCATACGGAAATAGAACGGGAGATTCGTCGCCTCTCCCATGGCCAGGAATATGCTCTTCTGCGGGAATTCGTTGAAATTGAGGTGGCCTTTCGTCCCATAGAGCTTGTAATAGTGGATGGGCTGCACGAGGGTCTCGAGGTCGAAGACCACCGCACTGCCGTCGACGGCCAATTCGCGGAACAGTTCCTGGCGTCTGCCGTACACCTGCAGGATGTTCCTGAGATACCCTTCGAGGGACAGTCTCTTCGAATCCGGCGGCATGTTGAAGAAATCTGGAAGGATGGACGCCTTGATGTCATACGGGGACTGCGGCGGAGGGCAGCTGCGTATGCACCTGCTGACCGAGTGCGAGAAGAGGTATTTGGCCGAATCCTCGCCGTAAACCTTGCAAAGGGCGTCCCAGAGACCCGATTTGATGCAGATCTGATGCATCAGATAGTATTCGCCCAGGTTCTTACACACGACGCTGACGGTGCTGGGGGTCATGAGGTTGCCGTCCGCGTCGCATTTGCCCAGATACTTCCTCTTCTGCCTGGACTTCTTGGCCGCGGGATCCCATTCGGCGGTCACTTCGTAGAGATAATAGTTATTACGTATCTTCTGCACTACGTTGTATGACACGTATTGCAATATAACTGGTGTCTATTTATAATTTAGTAATAAATTCGAAAGAGCCAGACTTCAGAAAGATATAGTTAATATATCGTTGAAAAATTATTTTTTCAAAACGACTTATATTGTTACACAAAAATTCATTTTCCAACAACCTACAGGAGTTCGGAAAATGAGTGAGAAAGTAGCAGCTGTCAAAGACTGCATTGTGAAATACAAGGTAAAGGAGATCGTCCCGGCCGTCAAGGCGGCACTCGATGCCGGAGAGACGCCCGAGACCGTCCTCAACGACGGAATGATCCTCGGAATGAACGAGATCGGAGAGGGGTTCAAGAACAACACCGTCTTCATGCCCCAGATGCTCATGGCCGCCAAGACCATGCAGATGGGTCTCGCCATCCTCAAACCCCTCCTGAAGGGGGACGGAAGCTCCGTCGCCGCCGGCAAGGCCGTCATCGGATCCGTCCTCGGAGACGTCCACGATATCGGAAAAAACCTCGTCACTGTGATGCTCGAGGGCCAGGGACTCGATGTCATCGACCTCGGTGCAGATGTGTCCACCGAGAAATTCGTGGAGACCCTGAATGCGAACCCCGACACCAAGATCCTCGCATGCTCGTCCTCGATGACCCCCACCCGCGCGGAGCTGGAGAGGACCGTCTCCACCGTCAGGGGGATCGACAGCTTCGATGACGTCGCCATCTTCGTCGGCGGAGCCACCATGAAGCAGGACTTCAGCGACCAGATCCATGCGGACGTCTACACCCTCACCGCCGCGAGCGCAGCGTACAGGGCGAAACAGCTCATCGACGGAGTCCCGCTCGCCCAGATCTCCAAGGAGGCCAGGGCCGAGGCGGAGGCCGAGAACGCACCCAAGGAACAGGAGACCGAGGAGCAGAAGGAGACCATCACCTTCAAGCGCCACCTGGAAGCGCCCAGAATCAAGGAGCTCAAAGCCGCGGGCAAGTACGACAGGAAGCCCATGACCCAGTTCGAGAACGTCCTCGAGATGATCTCCAAGCACGACGAGGCCGTGCCCGACGCATTCGTCAACCAGTACTTCTTCGAGATTCCCTTCGACCCCGTCCTCACCAGGTCCAGGAACCTTCCCGACGAACTGTTCAACCCCCAGCCCGTGTATGTCGACGCATGGGGCGTCACCGCCTCCAACCCTCCGGGATCCGCAGGTTCGCACCCCGAGGAGGGCGAGGACGTCCTCGTCATCAAAGATATCACCAAGTGGAAGGAACAGGTCAGGGGACAGCCTTCCCTCGAGTTCACCGAGGAGGACTGGGCCATGTCCGACAAGATGGCCGCGGATATCCGCGCACGCGGAAAGCCCCTCGGAATCTGGTTCGCACCCGGTCTCTTCGAGAGGACCCACTTCCTCATGGGAATGAAGGGCGCGCTGACAGCGTACTACGAGCACCCGGCCGAGATGCACGAGCTCATCGACTGGATCGCCGACTGGGAGATCAGGGCCCTCGACGTCCTGTACGCGAGGTATCAGCCCGAGGTCCTCTTCCACCACGACGACTGGGGATCCGCGATCAACTCCTTCCTCGACCCCGCCACCCACAGGGAATTCTTCCTCGAGCCCTACAAGAGGATCTACAGCCACTTCAAGGAGCTCGGCGGAAAGGTCGTAGTGCACCACTCCGACTCCTACGCGGCCAACCTCGTGCCCATCATGATCGACATGGGTGCGGACATCTGGCAGGGCCCCGTCAGCGCCAACAACATCCCCGAACTCATCGACATGTACGGCGACAGGTTCGTCTTCATGGGCGGCATCGACAACTCGGACATCGACTACCCCGACAAGACCGATGCCGACGTCGAGGCGTTCGTCAGGCAGAGGATCGCGCAGAACGGCAACCACAGCTACATCCCCTGCCTCTGCAGAGGACTGTACATGTCCATCACCCCGGGCATATACGACAAGGTCACCGCCGCGATCGACAAGATCTCCAAAGAGACCTTCTGAGGCCGTATCTTGAACACGGCTTCTCGGGGCAGCGGGGGGAGGACGGCCGCGGCGGCCATCCTCACCCTGTACTTCTTCTCTCTGGGGTACTCCGTCGTGACGCCGGCGATGTCGGTGTTCGCGGAGGCGTTCCCGGACAGGGAATACGCCCTCATAAACTCCTTGCCCACCCTATTCATCGGCATCGCCGGGCTGATACTCGGCCCGGTGGCCGGGAAATACATGCGCTTCCGCACCCTGGCCGTCCTAGGTTCGGCGCTTGCGCTGTTCGCGGGACTGGGGCCCGCGTTCACGCAGGACTTCGATCTGATCCTCGTATTCAGGGCGCTGCACGGGTTCGGTATCGGACTCATCATCGCCATGGCCAACACCCTGGCCAACGGAAGGTATGACGGCGAACGCAGGACGAAGATGCTGGCGGTCGGGAGCATCCTCCTGAACGCCGGAGGCATCTGCGTGCAGACCCTCGGCGGATTCCTCGCGGAGACTGGATGGCAGACCGTGTTCTACGGGCATGTGCTGTTCGCGGCCGCGCTCGTCATGTCGTTCTTCATACCGGAGATCGAGACCGATACGGCCGCAGGGACGAGGCCCGACAGGAAACTGTGGATCGTGGCCGTCCTTTTCGCGACTTACGGTATGATGCAGTTCTCCGTGATGCAGAACACCGCCGAACTCTTCACGCTGAGAGGTGCCGGAGGATCCTCCGTATCGGGTCTGACCCTGTCGGTCTTCACCCTCGCCGGCTGCATCGGCGGACTGCTGTTCGGAACCGTGAAAAAGAAGTCGCCGGCATCGGTGTTCCCGCTCCTCTGGATCCTCAGCTTCATCGGATTGGCGGTCACGGCCTATTTCGAAAGCGCGGCCGGGATGACCGCGGGGATGTTCGTGTTCGGACTCGGTTTCGGGATGGTGATCCCCTCGTTCATCGACTGGACGGGGTCGGTCTGCAAGGCATCCGCATTGGCCGCCGGTACGGCCGCCGTCACCGCATCCCTGTACTTCGGGGACTTCCTGTCGATGGTCTGGAAATCGGTCCTCGATGCGCTGTTCGGAGAATACATGGTTTCGAACCTCTGGGTATTCTCGGTGCTGTGCCTGTTCCTGGCGTTCGCCTTCTGCAGATTCCCCGTCTGCAAGACATCCGCGGAGGAATGACTCTCTCGGAACGCATCTGTTTATACCGAACCGCCGTTCACGGGACGATGACCTGCCGCACGGAACTCAGGGACGCCATCGTCGAGACCATAAGACGGAATACGGAGCACAGGGACGTGGCCGTCGCGTGCTCCGGAGGGCTCGACTCCGGACTCGTATCGGCGATAGCGAAGGAATACGCCGACTCCGTCACCCTGTATACCTGCGGCACCGCCAACGCATTCGATGTGGCGATGGCGAAGGATCTGTCGGAGAAACTGGATCTTCCGTGGAACCATGTGCAGATCTCCAAAAACAATATAACCGACATGATCGCGGAACTCGCGGCCGCGGGGGATACGGACGACCCGTTCACCATCTCTTACGAACTCCAGCTTTTCAGCGTGTGTATGGCGGCGAAGGAGGAGACCGTCCTTTCCGGGCAGGGGTCCGACGAGTACTTCATGGGCTGCGCCAAATTCATCGGGGCATCCGACGAGGACTACGCGGTCCTCGTGGAGGCGGCGAAGGAGAGGCTCAACGAGATCTCCATCCCCTGCGAACTGAAGATCGCGGAGCATTTCGGGAAGAAACTGATATACCCGTATCTCGAGGACTCCGTCCGCACGGAGATCGACAGGATCGACATCCTAGAGATGAAACCCGCCGACATGGCGTCCCGCAAATCCGTCCTCAAGGAGATAGCCAGGGACTTGGGCTACGGATTCCTCGCCGACAGGACCAAGAAATCGTCGCAGTACGGATCCGGGACCACGGACCTGATCCGCAGAATGGCCGCGGACAGGAACATGGGCTACAATGAGTTCATCGATTCCGTGTGCGGCGAGGCGTTCGGAAGCAAATCCCGGATGAAGAGGGGATCCATCGTGACCGCCAGGATAGACCCGATCCTGAAAGCGAAGGCGGAGGAGATCCTCGGGAAGCAGGGCCTCACCCCGTCCGATGCCGTATCCGAACTGTACGAGTCGATCGTGAGGGACGGCGGACTGCGCCGGCGACGGCACAGTATATTATGACAGTGTGCGATAACGGAACGAATGGGCATCACTGGGATTCAGCAACCGGCTCTCATCATCCTCGCGGCGGCCGCGGGGATATTCCTGGGCAGCGCCACGCCCCTGGGTTCCGCCCCGGCGGCGGTGACGGAGTTTTTCCTCATCCTCCTCCTGTACGTCCTGTTCATGACGGTGGACACCCGTCTCGTGAAGGAATCCTTCTCGAACCTCCGCTTCACGGCCTCCGCCGCCGCGGTGAACTTTATCTTCACACCGGTTCTGGCATATGTTCTGGGAATCGTGTTCTTCGCGGATTCGGCGGACCTCCGCATCGGACTCCTGATGCTCCTGGCCACCCCCTGCACCGACTGGTACATAGTGTTCACGGGCCTGAGCAGGGGCAATGTGGAACTGAGTCTCTCCATCCTCCCCCTGAACCTCGCCCTCCAGATCCTGCTCCTGCCCGTGTATCTGTTCCTGTTCATGGGCGGATCCGTCGGGATCGATGCGGTATCCCTGCTGGAAAGCGCCGCCCCTGTCCTCGCGATACCGCTCATAGGGGCCGCCGCCACCAGGAAGATATCGGGAAGGGCGTCCCGCTTCGCGGCCGCCAGGAAAGACGGCCTGCAGATCCTGTTCCTGTGTCTGGCGGTCGCCGTCATGTTCGCATCGGAGAGCGGACCCCTCCTGGACAACGTCTCCCTCCTGCTGAGTCTGTTCGTACCGCTGATGATATTCTTCGCATCGGCGTTCGCAGCGGCCCAATGCACGGGAAAGGCGCTGAAATTCTCCCGCGGTGACACCGTGTCCCTGAGCTTCACCGTCCTCGCCAGAAATTCGCCTCTGGCTCTTGCGGTGGCGGTCGCGGCGTTCCCCGACCGCCCGCTGATCTCCCTTGCGCTGGTGATCGGACCGCTCATCGAACTCCCCGTGCTCTCGTTCATCTCGTGGATGCTGATGAGACGCAATCCCGGAACGGGATGCCCGGATAACGGATAAGTACGGAATTCCCATACGGGAGCATATGAAATTCCTGGTCATCACGGACCTTCACCAGAAAGCATCCAGAATAGATTGGATCAACGGCATCATAGAGAAAGAGAAGCCCGAGGCGGTCCTCTTCCTCGGCGACGTCACCGACATGGGCACGGCCGAAGACGCCGAGAAGATACTGTCCTCCATAAAGTGCAAAACCTATGCCATCCCCGGCAACTGCGACCCCCGCGACCTCCCCGAGAAGATCACTTCCGCCGTCGATCTGCACGGAAAGAGCACTGAAATCGGAGGGTACCACATCGCCGGACTCGGCGGATCCAACATAACCATATTCGGCACCCCCTTCGAACTCACCGAGGAGGAGATCGAATCCAAACTCAGACCCATCTCGAAGGAGGGCATGATCCTCATGACCCATGCGCCCGCATTCGGGACTCTCGACCGCATCCCCAACGGGACCAGCGTGGGAAGTCCTGCGATCATGAAGATCATCGAGGAGTTCCATCCGATCGTCGCCCTCTCCGGGCACATCCACGAGGATATCGGGGCCAAATACATCGGCCGCACGCTCTTCGTGAATCCGGGCCCGGCCAAAGACGGCCGCGCCGCCCTGCTGAATGTGGAGGGCGGACACGCATACGTACGTTTCATAGGGCCGTTGGACGCCGAATGAAAGAACAATCATTAAATATCGGTCCACAATAGCAGAGGCGATTAATATGGCACTGTGGCAGGGTAAATCCAACAGAAAATCCACCGGCGGCAGGCTCGTCCTGGCCAGAAGCAAGAGAAAGTTCGAGATCAGCAGGGAGAAGCTGTACACCAGAATCGGAACGGAGTCTCTCAAGCAGTACCGCGGAATGGGTGGAAGCGTCAAAGTTGGAATGCTCTACGCCGAGTACGCTAACGTCGTCGACAAGAAGACCAACACCACCAAGAAGGTCAAGATCCTCAACGTTACCGCCAACCCCTCCAACCCCAACTTCGTACAGCGTAACATCATCAACAAGGGAGCAAAGATCTCCACCGAGGCCGGAGACGCAATCGTCACCTCCAGGCCCGGACAGGATGGTGCCATCAACGCTGTTCTGATCAACTGATCAAACTGACGTTGCCGTCCCCCGGAGCCTGCCTCCGGGGGCATCTTTTCAAAAACCTTCCAGCAACTGATTTTAACTTGATTGTCATACGTCGGATGGATTCCCATGGCTTACGATGACGATACCGCAATTGTTCTGTGGCCGGAGTACTTCGACGCGGAACTCACACGCGCACAGGGAAGGAGACTCCCGGTGTCGCTCTGCGTAAAACAGCCTTCTCTGGATATGATCTCCAAAGGCGCAGTGCTTCTGGATCTGGAATACCGCATCTTCGAAGACAAGAGCTATCCTGCGGATTGGGCCGCGAAACGCGGATGCGTCCGCGTGGAAAAAGGGAAGCTGAAGAAGAGCGAGATCCTCCCCAAGATCGGCGAAGTCCTCGTGAAGAACCAGAAGTGAGGGCGATGATATCCCCACTCGACTCGAAGGTCATGGATGCCAACTCCGAGGCCCTCGGAACGAGCGTCCTCACACTTATGGACAATGCCGGACGCGCGGTCGCGGACGTTCTGAAAGAAAGATTCGGCGGAAAGCGTTTCGTCATATTCTGCGGACACGGGAACAACGGGGGAGACGGATTCGCGGCCTCCCTCCACATGGCCGGCGAAGACGTGAAGGTGTGCGTCATCGGAAGTGCCGCGAAGATCCGCCCCGGCGCACCGATGTCCTATTTTTCCGAACTCACCTGCCCTGTCATCGATTTCGATCCGGAATTCACGGATTACGATGTCCTCGTGGATGCGGTTCTCGGCACGGGTGTGAAAGGAGCCCTCCGCCCCGATATCGAAGAATTCGTCGGATACGCCAACGGATTCAAAGGACATGTCGTATCGGTGGATGTCCCGACGGGATTGGGGTCTCCGAAGAGCGTCAGACCCGAGATCACCGTGACCATGCACGATGCCAAGGAAGGTATGGACAGGGAGAACTCGGGGGAGATCATCGCTGCGGACATCGGCATTCCCGAGAGGGCGTACATGTACACGGGTCCCGGCGACCTGTACAGATATCCCATACCCTCCAAAAACAGCCATAAAGGAAGGAACGGCCGCCTCCTCGTCATCGGCGGCGGACCGTATTACGGGGCCCCTGCGATGGCCGCGATGGCCGCCATGCGTACGGGGGCGGACATCGTCACCGTGGCGACGCCCGAATCGAGCTATCATGAGGTAGCCTCCGTATCCCCCGCGCTCATCGTAAGGAAACTGAAAGGATATGCTCTCCTCCCGGCGCATATCGCAGATCTTCTGGAACTGTCGGAGGATTTCGATGCCGTGCTCATAGGTCCCGGATTGGGCAGGGATCCGGAGACATCCGAAGCCGTCAGGATGTTCGTGTCATCCTGCAAAAAGCCCACGGTCATAGACGCGGACGGACTCAACGCACTCGGCATGGATTTCACAACCTCCAACCCCGACACCGTACTCACCCCGCATGCGGGGGAATACAAGCGCATCGGAGGAACCTCCGCAGACCCCGAAGGGGTCATGAAGACCGCCGCAAGGATCGGCTGCACGATCGTCCTCAAAGGAAAAGACGACATCGTCTCCGACGGAAGATCCGTGAAGATCAACAGCACGGGATGCGCCGGAATGACCGTAGGCGGAACGGGCGACGTACTCGCAGGAATCATAGGCGGACTCCTGTCCAAAGGTCTCGGAGCATACGGATCCGGGTTCCTCGGAGCGTACCTGTCCGGGATGGCAGGGGAATCGGCATTCGACAAACTGTCCTACGGAATGATCGCCACGGACGTCATCGACCGCATACCTAAGGTCCTGAGGAAAGGGTTGGACCGTTTAGACATATGACAGACATTCAGCCTGTCCCCGGAATCCCCGCGCTGAAGATCGGGGACACACTCGTCATAGGAGACCTCCACATCGGCGTAGAAGCTCATCTGGGGGCCAAAGGCGTCCATCTGACGTCCCGGACGGATACGATGTTCGATTCGGTCATAGAGGCCGCAGGGACCGACATAGACCGCGTCATCATGATAGGGGATATCAAGGACTCCGTCCCCGGCTCCACCAAGCAGGAATACCGCGAGATACCCAATTTCTGCGACAGGCTTCTGGAACACTTCTCGGAGGTCTGCATCGTGCGCGGGAATCACGACACATCCATAGAGGAATTCGTTCCGGGGCACGTACGCATCTATCCCGCAACGGGAATGTCGATAGGGAACGTCGGATTGGTCCATGGACATACTTGGCCGTCCGCAGAGGTCATGTCCAAAAAAGTCCTCGTCATGGGGCACTGCCATCCGACCGTCCTCTTCAAAGACGGAGTGGGGGCGCACATCTCCGAACCCTGTTGGGTGAGGGGATCATTCTCCGTTACGCAGAACGAGAGATACGATGCTCTCCCGGAATCGTTCATCATAGTTCCCGCATTCAACAGAATGCTCGGAGGATCTCCGGTGAATGCGATAGACACTCCGCTTCTCGGCCCGATAATGAATTCCGATATCGTCGACCTCGACAATGCACACCTCTACCTTCTGGACGGCATCGATCTGGGAAAGAGAAGTTCCCTCATGGTGAAGGACCGCCAATTCAAAAGATGGAACGACAACGAGAACTCGCCGAGACACAGTTCCCTCTAAAAACGCCATATCTCCGATTGGAAGGGGATAAAAGAACGGGGGAACGAGATGGAGGCGTTCCCCCGAATGGAAGATTAAGGGGCCGAAGCCCCGTTTTGACATCAGTTCCTGGTGATGGTGTCGTAGAGCGAACCGTCAGAGTTCCTGATCTCTGCAGTGAGAGGCATCTGCCCGGGCAGGCTGTGGGTTGCGCAGGAGTTGCAGGGGTCATACGCCCTGAATGCCATCTCGACCATGTTGAGGAGACCGGGGGACACATCGTAGTTCTTGATGAGGGCCTTGGCGACCTTCGCGACGTCCATGCAGATAGGTCCGTTGTTGTTGGTGGTTCCGACAACAAGGTTGCATGCGGTGACGATTCCGTTCTCGTCGCAGGTGTAGTCGT
>CAZHJV010000043.1:0-11387 GCA_964533525.1 uncultured Methanomassiliicoccales archaeon
AGGTCGAGCCATCCGCATCTCCTTCCCCTTCCGGTGGTGACGCCGAATTCTCCTCCTTTTTTCTGGAGTTCCGCCTCCTCCTCGCCTTTCAGCTCGGTCACGAAGGGCCCCTCGCCGACACGGGTGGTGTATGCCTTCACCACTCCCATGACTCCGTTCAGCCTATTGGGCGCGATACCCGCGCCGGTGCAGATGCCTCCCGCCATGGTGGCGGAGGAGGTCACGAAGGGGTAGGTCCCGTGGTCGATATCGAGCATCGCGCCCTGGGCCCCCTCGAAAAGTACGTTCTTCTCCTCGTCGAGGGATTCGTTGATGAGGACGGAGGTGTCGCAGATGTATTTCCCCAGCTTCTCCCCCCAGCCGTTCATCTTGTTCAGGAGGGATTCGGGGGTGCAGCAGCATTCCTCGGCGCCCATCATGGCCATCAGGTCCTTCTTGTAGGGGAGGAGCATGGAGATCTTCTCCTTCAGGGTGTCCTCCTCCAGCAGGTCCCCGGCCCTGAACCCGATCCTGGCGATCTTGTCCTGGTAGGTGGGTCCGATGCCTTTCTTGGTGGTCCCGACGGGTTTCTTCCCGCGATACCTCTCCTCCGCGCCGTCCAGTTTCTTGTGGTAGTTCATGATGAGGGCGGCCCTGTCGGAGATCCTGAGGCCGTCGATGCTCCCGCCGGCCGCCTCCACCTGGGCGATCTCGTCGAGGAGTTCCTCCATGTTGACCACGGTGCCGTTCCCGATGACGGCCAGTTTGCCGGGCCTTACGACCCCCGACGGCAGGCCGTGGAGTTTGAACACCCTGTCGCCGACGACGATGGTGTGTCCCGCGTTGTTCCCGCCCTGGAAACGGACGATGAGATCGGCCTTCTCGTCGAGGTAGTCGATGATCTTTCCTTTACCTTCGTCTCCCCACTGGGACCCGATTACAGCTAGGCTGGGCATATGAAATCGGATGACCATCCCATTCAGGGATATAATATGTGTGCGCACGGAGGCCCCGGCGGGACTACGTCCGGAGAAGGTTGCGGAAGAAAGGGAGGAGCCCCCGAGGGGGCTCCGGATGAAGATGTTTATGCAGTTCCGTCCCTGATGACGTATCTGTATACGGCCCAGGCGAGGATACCGCCGATGATGGGCGCCACGATGAAGATCCAGACGTCGCCGAGGTAGTTCTCGGAGAAGAGTGCGAGACCGATGGACCTTGCGGGGTTCACCGAGGTTCCGGTGATGCCGATCCCGACGAAGTGGACCATCGCGAGCGCGAGACCGATGAAGAATCCTCCGAATTCGGAGAAGATCCCCTGGTGGGACTTGTCGGTGGCTCCGAAGACCACGAGGACGAATATGAAGGTCAGGACGATCTCCGCGAGGAGTCCTACCCACGCCTCTCCGTTCCCGTGCACGAAGTTGGCTCCCTGGTCGACCCAGGTCGCGTAATCCATGCCCGTGACGAATGCGTACAGGAGACCCCCGGCGATGATCGCGCCGACGATCTGGCAGACGATATAGGTGACGAGTTTCCTGCCGTTGATCTGTTTGTCCAAAAACATTGCGATGGAAATTGCGGTGTTGAGGTGGCATCCGGATGCCTTTCCGATGGTCACGGACATGACCATGACGGTGAGACCGAATGCGAGGGCGGTGGCGACGATGTCGCCATCGGTGAAAATCGCAGTTCCCACACCGAAGAACACCAGGACGAAGGTCCCGATGAGTTCGGCAATTCCTGCTCTGATTGTTTCATCCATATTGTTATCCCCTTTCGAGGCGGATATGCGTTAAGTATCGAGGTTGTTTATAAAAATAACGCAGATACCCGATTCGGACTCGCAATGTGCCAGCGTTCCGAAATGATCAAGGATGTATCTCCGCCGGGAAACCGGCGGGAAGAGGTTTCCGGGGATCGGGGAATCAGTCTTCCGGTTCCTGCGACAGCATCTTTTCCAGTTCCTCGTCGGCACCGTCGCCGAGACGTTTCCTCGCCTCTCCGTTGCCGTCGGCGGCGTAGGCCCTGAGATAGAATTCATGGGCCGCATCGGCGTCCTTCTCCACCCCGAGCCCCTCGGCGTACAGATCCCCGAGTTCGGTCATGGCGTCCGAATCCCCCGCATCGGCGGCCTTCCGCAGCCATTCGGCGGCCTTTTCGTACGACTGTCCGAAGTATTCCCCGTCGCGGTACATGGTTCCGAGGTTGTACATGGCGTCGGGGCTCCCGAGGTCCGCGGCCTTCAGGGAATATTCGGCCGCCTTCTCCAGGGACTGCTCCACCCCCGTGCCGGAATAGTACAGGAAACCCATGTGGGCGACGGCGTCCGCATCGCCGTTTTCGGCCGCCTGGGACATCCATTTCACACCCTTCTTCACGGACTGCTCGACACCGATCCCCTCGAGGTAGAGGAGTCCGAGCGCCGTCATGGAGGGGACGTCGCCCTGTTCCGCCGCGGATCTGAAGTATCCTGCGGCCGTCTTCGGGTCCCTGTCGGCCGCGACTCCCTGCAGGTACAGGTTCCCGAGGAGGGCCGCGGCATCGGCGCAGTTCCTGGAGGCTGCGAATTTAAAACGTTCCAGGGCTTCCTCGAATTCTCCTTTCTCCAAGAGTTCCGCGCCTTCTTCGAATATCCTGTCGATCTCCTCGGGGGTCATGTCCATGCCCGTCCGAATGCATCCGCCGTAAAAGAACTTCCTCCGCCGTATGCAGGTTTCGGGCAGGGGAACTACAGCGTCTGCGGAAAACACCGCCGGCCGGATGCACGCAGGATTCGGAAAAAGCCGTTTCCGGGACGGGAGTCCATATCCGAAGACGGCCGGGGAACAGGAGGGGATGCCGTTCCGCCAATCGAGCGGAATCTATTTTATCTTCCGATTTCAGACCGACGGCGAGTATCGACATGATTCGCTGGTTCGGGTTATACAAATCTCCATTCCCGGTATGCTGGAACATATGTCCCGCATTCGGATTATCCTGATGAAGGAAATGAGATCAGTCTCGGTCCGAGGGAGATCCCGCAGGATAGCCGAGGATGTCCCGTTCCACGACCTCCACCGTCTTCGGATCTATTTCCGATGCATCCGCGATGTAGGCACAGCCGAGACGGGGATTCAGAAGACCGATGTTCTTCACGGAACGCAGTACGGGGTCGTCGGAGTGCCTGCACATGATATATCTCACAAGGACCTTCAGGACCCCGTCCCTGGGCAGCGGTTCCGACGACACCGTGATGTCCCAGACGGTGTCTTTTGTGATGTAGTTCCCCGTACCTTTCGTTATCCGGGATCCTCCTGCGCCGGGGATCTCGAACCCCATCCTCGACACGGGACCCATCCCGGTGAGGAATGCGACAGTCCTCCTGACCATCGTGCGGATGTTGGCGCAAGTCCTGTCATCCGCCCTGATACGGGACGGATGGGACAGTTTCCCGCCGGATGCGGCGAAGGCGGACAGTTTGCAGGCGCTGTCCACGGAGGCGTCGTCGAGTTCGCCCCCGTATCTGCAGTTTATCCCGTCCTCGAACACATCGGAATACGACGAGCTCCCGTACATACCCAGATGGTTGTTTTCGAGATGAATGAACGCGATCCTTTCCGCCTCCTTGATCTCCGCGGCGGCCCTGTCGTAGCGGTATCCGTCGCGTTCGTTAAGGAGAGTAAGAACGGATAGCAGCGAGACCGCCCCGAGGACGGTCCCGGAATCGATGCTGTCATGTCCCAGAGGTCTCCCGTCGCCCGGCATGAGCGGTATGGGGGAGAACAGGCCTGCGGGTACGAAACCTCCCGGAGGATAATCGGCGTACTCGGTCCCCTTATCGATCCCGGTCACTGGCATCCCCTCGGTTCTTCGGAGTCTCGTTGCCGTTCTCGCGGTAGATCGATATTATGTCTTTGAGAGGCAGTTCGGTCACGAACGAGGTGGGTGAGAAATGTGTCTTGGACGTGGGTCCGACCTCGTTCATCTTCTCGATGAACAGATCCATGTTGGGAGGGGACAGTTTCGTCAGGGAGGACAGCTCGCTCACGTCGTACACGAAAGGTACGGAATCGATCTCGTCCCTCCAGATGCCGAGGGTCTTGGTGCATTTCCTTTCGGCCGCCATTCCTTCGGGGGACATCTTTTTCAGGAGATCCTTATCGAAGAGCGGACCGAGCCAGAAGGGGCCCAGTTTATGCGTACTGTCGTATTCGTATACGCAGTCCCTCTCCAGGGTCTTCTGGTCGTAACGCATGTAGCCGAGATGTGCCAGCATGTCGTCGCAGGCCTTCGTCCCGTGGACGATCTCCACGTAGGTCCTGTAGTAGTGGTCCGCGTAGAACGAGAGGAGGGGACGCATCCCCATATCGAATTTCCCCATCTCGCGGGCGATGTTGCACATGAGTATCCTGAGTCCGCCTTCGTGGCACATGTATCCGCGGATGGGTTCGCACTGGTATCTGCGCCTGCATTTGGGGGCCTGCGCACCCGCCAAGGGCGCCGTGTCCGTGGCCGTGACCGCGAGGACGGCCCGCTTCCTGCATCCGCGTATGGCGGATTGGATGAAGAGGGATGGGGAACCGAACGGGTCGAGGTCCACATAGTCGTACCCGTTCTCCGCGAAGAGGCAATGCATGTCCGCATGGGATGCACGGCAGTTCTCCAGATTGTTGAGCTTTATGTTGGCCTCGATGTAGGGGATGGTGTTGATATCGAAGTCGTTGGCGGTGACGTCGGTGCCCGGAACCTCGTTCGCTATCCTGACGGCCCTGGAACCCGTGGCGGTCATGGCGTCGGCCACTTTCATCTCGGGCCTTCCGAGGGCCCTGAGGAGCATGACGCTGACATCCCTGTTGAATGCCATCTGTTCGTTGAAGAATACGGAACCCGCATTGATCTTCCCGGGCCCGTGGGTGGAATGCACCTCCGGGACCAGGATCTTCGTGGTTCCTTCGGTTATCACGTTTCCGGGGGGCGTCAAATGTTTTCACCGTTCATGAGACGCACGATCTTGTGCGGGAGGAGGTTCCTGTTGGTGGGGGTCACTTCGAGGATCCTTACGTCGTCCCTCCTCCTGATGTCCTGGAGAAGGGGATTCCTGGATTTCTTGTGGAGCGTGAGGATCATGGGCTTGTCCGCGTCCAGCGCATCTTTCACCGCGTCCACGAACGCCTGACTCTCGACCTCCACCTTTCCGACCTCGTCGATCACTATGATGTCGCAGTTCTCGCATGCGCTCTTGATGGCATCGATGGAGACGGACTCAAAAAGGGACAGGTCCACTCCGAGG
Source organism: uncultured Methanomassiliicoccales archaeon (assembly GCA_964533525.1). Classification (GTDB taxonomy): domain Archaea; phylum Thermoplasmatota; class Thermoplasmata; order Methanomassiliicoccales; family Methanomethylophilaceae; genus Methanomethylophilus. Next base: position 5,249 of record CAZHJV010000043.1, read on the forward strand.
TTCCCTACGGTGATCTTGCTTTCCACATCGGGTTTGGCGAATGTGACCTTCTTGCCGGTCTGCAGGTCGCACACGTTGATTCCTATCTCGTGTCTTCCGTCGGAGATCTTCTCGTCGATCATTCCGCCGACCGTTACACCGTCCCCGAGCATCTCTATGACGCGTTTCAGGGTGAAGGTCTTACCGGAACCGGGAAGTCCAGTAATACCGATCTTTATTTCATTCACCAAGCGATTGTCCCCCTACCTGAATAGGATTTAAACTATTTATACTGATGTAGGTCTACGGGAACGGGCCGCCGGTTTTTTACAGGTTTTTCATACACTCGGATGCGTTTTACGAAACGTCCGAGATGTACATGAGAGGGTATCCGAGCTCCTCGTCGTACTTCATAAGCGCCGTCACAATTATCCCGTGAAGTTCGACCGAGACCTCCGCCTCGATCATATCTCCTGTCAGGGAGGTGTAGGAATACTGGTCGCTCTTGTCGCCGCAGTCCCTGCGTATCGAGACCTTCGCATCTCTGACGTAAGGCTGCACCTTTATGCATTCGGCGATGGTCTTCTCGAGGTCCGCCGCATTCCTCTCGCAGAACGGGGTCCCCACGAACTGGTGGTAGATCGTGGCCATCTTGATCCCCGCCTCGAAACACGCGCGGTCCCTTGCATTGCACTTAAATCTCGAGTCCGCGGTCTCTTCTCTGCTGCCGGGCATGGTATCTTCGGACGTATCTCGATAATGTTTAAAAATCGGTTGCATACTCTCAGGTGTTATGACGATCGCAGAGAGGATTGCCGCTCTCAAGAAAGAGAAGAACGCCGTCATCCTGGCACATAATTACACCCTTCCCGAGGTCCAGGACCTCGCCGATTTCGTCGGAGACTCACTGGGTCTTTCGAAGAAGGCCGCCGCCACCGATGCGGACATAATCGTCTTCTGCGGGGTCTCCTTCATGGGCGAGACGGCGAAGATCCTCAGTCCCGGAAAGAAGGTCCTCCTTCCGGAGCCCGAGGCCAAATGCGCCATGGCCGCCATGTGTTCGGCCGAGCAGATCAAGCGGGCGAAGGAGAGATACCCGGGTGCGGCCGTCGTAGGGTATGTGAACACCGCCGCCGAGACCAAGACGGAGGTGGATTACTGCTGCACATCCGCCAACGCCCTGAACGTCGTCAACGCTGTCCCCAACGATCATATAATCTTCGTGCCCGATTCCAATCTCGGAAGGTACGTCAGGGAGAAATCCGGAAAGGACGTCGTCCTGTGGTCCGGATTCTGCCCCGTCCATCAGTGCGTGACCGTCAGACAGGTGAACGCACTGAAGGCGGCCCATCCCGATGCGGAGGTCGCGGCCCATCCCGAATGCAGGACGGAGGTTCTCGGCATGGCGGATTTCGTCGGTTCCACCGAGGCCATACTCAACCACTGCATCGGATCGGAAAAAAAGGAGTTCATAATCCTCACCGAGTCCGGCATGGGCCACAGACTCTCCGGGGCCTGCCCCGGGAAGAAGTTCTACTTCACCGAAGGTTCCGTCTGCACCACGATGAAGATGATCAGCCCCGAATCGGTCCTCGAGTGCCTCGAGAAAGAGACGGGAGAGGTCGTCCTCGGTCCGGGGGTGCAGGAGAAGGCCTATCTGCCGGTGAAGAGGATGACCGACATCCTCGGATGAGTCTCCGACAGGATTAAACGGCCGCCGTCCGATGGGTGTCCGAGACAGTGCCGGATGAAGATAATCTGAGCTGATCCGTGATGAGCCCTATGAGTGCCGACGGCCGTCTCACTCGCCGTTTCCGTAATCGCTCATTCCGACGTAAGAGAGTAGGTCCGACAGTTTCATCCCGTCGTTCCACCGCATGACGAAGTTCCCGCCTTTGCTGACATCCAGTTTAGGGATCCTTTTCTTCAGGAGGGCGGCCCTCCCGCGGAGCTCGCTCTCGGAGGGCATGGTGAAGATCCTCCACGGATCGCCCCTGACCCCTTTGAGCCTGTACGCATAGATCGGGATGATGTGGCAGCGGTCGCAGTCCTCCATCATCCTGTCCGCCTGTTCCGTCAGACGGGCGTTCTTGCTCATGTAGAGGACGTCGTTCTCGGAACTCTTCACCTCGATGGGGAACGAAAAATCCCATCTCAGCGCCACGAGGTCCACTCCCAGGGATCCGGCCGCCCTTATGACCATGAACGGGAAATCCCTCATGGAACCGTATGCGCGCGTCTCCGCATCGTCGCAGGTCTTCACCATCTTGGCGATCGCTTTCTCGTCGCCGGACAGGAGGTATTTCAGTTCGCGTTCGTAGGTGTCGCCGGGAGCAGCCATATGTCATCCCACTGGCGGTAAGGGTATAAAAGGGAAAGGGGGAGGGGTGGCCGAATCTGAACGGAAACCCCTCCTTTCTCCGAATCTGAGTTTACGGCATCAGCCTGCTGAGATCCCTCGGGAATAGGATGGTCTCGCGGACGTTGGGCAGGTCGAGCATCTTCTCGAGGAGCCTGTCGAGACCGATCCCCCATCCTCCGTGGGGAGGCATGCCGTACTTGAACGCTGCGAGGTAGTCCTCGAAGTCGGCGGGGTCGAGACCCTTCTTCTCCATCCTCGCCACGAGGACGTCGTACCTGTGTTCCCTCTGTCCTCCGGAGGAGATCTCCTGGCCCTTGTAGTCGAGGTCGAAGGAGAACGAGTACGGGGTGCCGTCCTTCTCCATGATGTAGAAGGGCTTCGCCTCCTCGGGGTATTCGGCGATGAAGTAGAGTTCCTTTCCCTGTTTCGCCATGTACTCGCCGACGCACTTCTCGCCGTCGGTACCGAGGTCGTCGCCCTCCTTCAGCGGGAGTCCGGCGTCCTGCACGATCTTCAGGCACTCGGAGTAGGTCAGGATCGGGTACGGGAGTTCGGGGACGGAGATCTCCTTCCCGAGGATCTCCAGCTGTTTCTTCCCCTTCTCCTTTATTCCCCTGAGGACATGGTCGACGATCCTGCCGACGGTCTCCATCACGTCCTCCTCCTTCTCGATCCAGCACATCTCGCCGTCGAATGAGGTGAATTCCGTCACGTGCCTGTTGGTGTTGGAGTGCTCCGCCCTGAACGCGGGGCCGATCTCGTAGATCCTGTCCATGCCGGTGGACATGAGCATCTGCTTGTAGAGCTGGGGGGACTGTGCCAGATAGGCGGGTTTCCCGAAGTAGTCCACATTGAAGAGGGTGGCCCCTCCCTCGGCTCCGGAGGCGACGATCTTGGGGGTGGTGACGTTGAGGAAGTTCTCCGCCTCCGCCGCCTCCCTGATGAGGCCCGTCATGAGGGACCTGAGCTCGAAGATCGCCCTGACCTCGGGTTTCCTGAGGTCCATGAACCTGCTGTTGAGACGGGTATCCATCTCCACGTTGACCTTGTCGATGACGCCGAGGGGGAGAGGCGCGGCCGCTCTGCTGTAGACCTCGCAGGATTCGGGTATGACCTCGACCCCGAGGGCGGTCTGCTTGCTCTCCTTGACCTCGCCGGTGACCGCAATGACTGATTCCCTTGGGAGTTTCGTCATGAGTTCGAAGAGCGAAGGTTCGATCTTCTTCTTGGGGAGGGTGATCTGGAGGGTCCCGTACCTGTCCCTGAGGACGATGAAGGAGATTCCTCCCATGTTCCTGATGTCCTGAACCCATCCCTTCACGGTGGCCTTCCCGTCCGCCGCGGATATGCTGCTCGAGTCTCTGACTGCTGTCATGTTAACACCCGCGAGTATGTGGGACATTTATTAAAGAATAGTCCCGCGCGATCCGTACTGCGGATGCCGCGGGCACAGGGGACCGATGCCGGCATTTTCCGTATCTGGCACATGCGGCAGCAAGGCTGCACCTTCCGAGGATGAGCCCCATCGGGCCCCCCGGCCGATTCATCAGATTTAAAAGAGAGGAGAGGATGTTCCCCGTATGAAGTTCACGATAACGGGCACCGTCTCGCAGGTGCTCAACGTCCAACTGGCCCCGGGCGACGTTCTCAAGACGGCGTCGGGAAGGCTCGTGGGCAGGTCGTTCGCCGTGGACACGAAAGCGAGAGACGGGACCATCCTGTCGGGCATCAAGAGGATGCTCTCGGACACCTCCGTCGAGATGGAGGAATACTACATCGAAAAGGGTGCGGGAATGGTCACGGTCGGTCCGGCTTTCCCGGGCATGATCATGGACATCGACGTATCCAAGGGAAACTGGGTCGTGCAGAAGTGCGGTCTGCTGGCATGCACCCACGGCGTATCCGTGGCGCATGAGGCGCAGAAACACATCTGTCCGCCCAAATTCGGACCGGAAGGACTGGTCCTCCTCAGGCTATCCGGGGAGGGTACGGCGTTCATAGCATCCTGCGGGGATTTCACCGCAATGGAACTGCGGCCCGATGACCGTTACACCGTCGCAACGGCGCACGCCCTCGCATGGGAGAGTTCCGTGAAGGCCTCCGTTCATTCAGTGAGGAACAGGGCCGACGAGGATGCGGAGGACGACGAGTACATCACCGATTTCAAAGGACCGGGCAGGATAGTCATCCAGAACCTGTGCGAGGGGGATATCGCATCGGCAGTGGTCAGATTCGCAGGCGGAAACTGATATCATCCGTTTGATGCGGAAGGACGTTGCAATCAGAGAGATGTTTCCTCGAGGAGGGCTTTAGCCTCCTTGCCCTTGAAACTGATGCCGTAGAGAAGAGCCTTTCCTTTCAGACCCCTGCAGTAGTCCTTCTCCTTGATCTGCTCCAGAGCCTCATATGCCAGACGTTCCAATTCTGTGGCGCTGTCGCTCTGTGCTTTCTTGATCTCGACAACGATGTTCGGATATTTCGGATGCCTGCTTTCCATGAGTATATCGGGTCTTCCGTTGCCGGATTCGCGGTCGATCGATACTCTGTATCTGCCCTCCCTTCCGAGGACTATGGTGGCGAGTATGAGGTGGTAATCGCCTTCGTCTTTCAGCAGAAGGAACGGATAGTTTTTGGAGAGTATGTCACTCAGGACAGCCTGGATCTTCTCCGTATCTCCTGTTTCCAATGCATTAAGGAATCTCGCATAGAGGTCGTCCCCGCGGCGGAACGTGAATCTTCTTATGTGGTCGTAGAACACCGAGTACATCTCACGGTTAGGGATGGAGAGGGAATAGGAGTCTTCTTCCGCCAGGGCCGCATTGAGGTATCCAGCGGCTGCGAGGACGGAGAATACCGCATCATGTTCGTTCTCCAGATCGTTCATGGCGACGGTTGGGGTCAGGATTTTCAGAACGGCCTCGCCATTACCGAGAGCGGTTAATTCTCTGAAAGTTTCCTCATCGGCATTTTCAAGAAGAGTGTCGATGATGTCGTTCCCGCTGGTCCCGGCCCAGTATTTTTTCGGAATGAAATCGGAATCGATGTAATTCAGGATGCTCCAGGGGTTGTAGATGTCGGCATTGCCGAATTTGTATCCGTCGTACCATTCCTTCGCCTCTCCGAACTTCTCGGGGTGGCCGTAGTAGGAACAGAGCTCCTTCACCTCGGGTTCGGTGAAACCGTATCTCTCATCGAATTTGATGTCGAAGATGTTGTCCACTTTCAGATTGTTCAATCCGGAGAATATTCCTTCCTTGGCGACCTGCATGACTCCGGTAAGCGCCGCGAAGGACATGTGTTCGTTGCTCTTGAAGGACTGAGAATAGAAATTGCGAAGGAACTTCAGGATCTCCCCGTAGGAACCGTCCCCGAACGAGGAGTTGATGGGATGGTCGTACTCGTCGATGAGGATGATCGGTTTCACTCCGTGATGCTGTTCCAGCATCTCGCACAGTGCCAGAAGGGAGTTCTCCAATTCCGATTCTCCGAAATTTTTCACTTTCGTATCGAGGTAATCTTCCCGCAGCCCCCTGTCGACGGACTCGCTGTTCTTCAGATATGAGAAACCTCTGTAGACGGAGGCCATCCTGGTTTTGAATCTGTCTATGAAGTCCTTCTTCGTGTCCATAGTGAGGTTCTTCATGTTCAGGCAGATGACCGGGTGCATGTTCCGATATTTCTCGGCCTCTAGATGGCCGTTGATCTTCAGTCCGTCGAACCAGCTGTTCCCTTTGTATTTCAAATTGAAGAACGCATCGAGCATGGAGAGGTTGAGAGACTTCCCGAAGCGTCTGGGTC
>CAZHJV010000044.1:0-10844 GCA_964533525.1 uncultured Methanomassiliicoccales archaeon
CATGTAGCCCGAAAATGCATGGCAGAACATACGGATTCCGGACATCTGGGTCATTAAAATCCGATAGCTGGAATCTGTCATCCAGGTTCCGTATCCGGCACGGTTGTCCGTATCGACCGTGAAATCCGGATGTGTCCGAGAGTCCGAATCTTTCGTAAGCCATTAATAAAGTATATGCATTCCCGAACACAGTTGGATATAATCTCCAACAACTCAGAGGGCTGCAGATGCAGATCAAGATCGATAATCTGGAATTCGGATATTCCAGTGTGCCTGTGCTGAACGATGTCACTCTGGACCTCACCGGCCCGAAGTTCGTTTCGATAATGGGGCCCAACGGCGTCGGCAAATCCACGCTCATCCACTGTATGAACAAGATCCTGACCCCTTCGTCCGGCACGGTGATGCTCGACGGGAAGGATGTGAAGGACATCACGATCAAGGAGATGGCGAAGCAGGTGGGATACGTTCCTTATTCTGCCAACGACACCTTCCCTCTCACCGTGGTGGACACGGTCCTCATGGGAAGACACCCGCACAGCAGGTGGAAGTCCCTCGATGCGGACCTGGATATTGTCTACGACACTCTGCGCATGCTGGGGATCTCCCACCTCGCCATGAGGAATTTCAACGAACTCTCCGCAGGACAGCATCAGAAGGTGATGCTGGCCAGAGGGCTCGTACAGGAACCCAAGGTCCTCCTGCTCGACGAACCCACGTCCAACCTGGACGTTAGACATCAGCTGGATGTTACCAAGATGCTCAAGAGGCTCTCGGAGGAGAAGGGCATCCTCGTGATAATGATCAGCCACGATATCAACATCGCGGCCAAGTTCTCCGACGAGGTCATCATGATGCACGGCGGGAGCATATTTGCGGTCGGAACCCCTTCGGAGGTCATCACGGAATCCAATCTCGGGACCGTCTACGGCGTCGAGGCGCGTATCGTGGACGACGACGGAAGGCCGCACGTGATTCTCAGGGATGCCCTCCCCATGGACGAGACGGACGGGGAAGTCCGGTCTCCCGCCATGGCCGCCGCGCTGAAGCGGAGGAAGGGGAAGGAGGAATTCTCCGAGAAGGAGAAATCCGAGGCGTGAAACTTTTTTTGTGATATAGGGAAGCGGAAAAGATGAAAGGAAAACTGTACGGAATAGGCGTGGGGCCGGGGGATCCCGGTCTTCTGACGCTCAGGGCGAAGGAGATTTTGGAGAAGGCGCATGTGATCGCCTACCCCGTCGGGAAGGCCGGCGGCGAAGGCACGGCCCTGGATATCGTGAAACAGGCCGTAGACATCTCCGGGAAGGAGGTGGCGGAACTCGTCTTCAAGATGGATCCCGACGACGGCGTGCGCAGGAAATGCCGCGCGGAGAACATCGGCCGCATCTGTCAGATGCTCGACAGGGGCGACGACATCGCGATGATCACGCTCGGCGACGTCGCCGTATACAGTACGTACATGTACCTCGACCGCGAGGTCAGGGAGAGGGGATACGATACGGAGGTCGTTCCGGGGATCCCCTCGTTCTGCCACGGTGCGGCGAAGGCCGGGCTCCCACTGATGATAGGGGAGGAGAGCCTTGCCGTGTTCTCCATGGCGAAACACAACATAGGGAAGATCGAGGAGGCACTGGGGTGCCTCGACAACATCGTGATAATGAAGGCGTTCGCATCCATGGGCGAGATCGCGGAGATGATGGCCAGGAACGGGATACCTCTCTCCGCCGCATCCGTCATGAGCAACATCGGGATGGACGACGAATACGTCGGTCCGCTGGATGCGGACAGGAAATACGGTTACTTCACCACGGTCCTCATAAAGAAAGGGGGAATTTGAACGGAAAAGGTGCATTTCATCGGAGCGGGTCCCGGAGACCCGGAGCTTATAACGATCAAAGGGAAGAAACTCATCGACGGGGCGGACATCATCATCTTCGCCGGTTCCCTCGTCAACCCCGCCGTTCTGGCGGACAGGAAGGCGGATGCGCAGGTCTACGACAGCGCATACATGAATCTGGACGAGGTCATGGATGTTATGATCCCCGCCGCCAAGGCGGGGAAGAAGATCGTCCGCGTCCACACCGGGGACCCTTCCATATACGGGGCCATAAGGGAGCAGATGGTGAGGCTCGATGCCGAGGGGATAGAGTACGATGTCATCCCCGGAGTATCCTCGTTCTGTGCTTCCGCAGCCGCTGTAAAAAAAGAATTTACATTGCCTTCGGTCTCGCAGACCGTCATCATCACGAGGATGGAGGGCCGCACCCCCGTACCTCCCAGGGAGAAGCTGAAGGGTCTCGCCGAACACCACGCATCGATGTGCATATTCCTCAGCGTCGGTTTCATGGACGAGCTCACGGAGACCCTCCTGGAAGCGGGATACGAGCCCGACTGCCCCATGGCCGTCGTCTACAAGGCCAGCTGGCCGGAGCAGAAGATCCTCTACGGCACCGTGTCCACCATGGCCGCGCTCGTGAAGGAGAATAAGATCGAGAAGACGGCTATGACCATGGTCGGCGGTTTCCTCGGGAACGAGTTCGAACTCTCCAAGCTCTACGACAGCCATTTCACCACCGGATTCCGCAAGGGGACGGACTGAGATGGCGGGAAAACTCACGGTCGTCGGGTTCGGGCCCGGCGGGAAGGAGGATATGACGCTCCGCGCCGTGCACGCCATAGAGGATGCGGACGTCGTCACCGGATACACCACCTACGTGAATCTGCTGAAGGAATTCTTCCCCGACAAGGAGTACAGGGCCACCGGGATGATGAAGGAGGTCGACAGGTGCAGGATGGCTATAGAGGACGCCCTCTCCGGCAGGAACGTCGCCATGGTCAGCTCCGGCGATTCGGGGATCTACGGGATGACCGGACTGATCTACGAACTGGCGGAGGAGATGGGCGCGGACATCGAGATCCAATCCGTCCCGGGGGTCACGGCCGCCTCATCCAGCGCAGCCATACTCGGTGCGCCGCTCATGCACGACACGGCCCTGATAAGCCTCTCGGACCTCATGACCCCCATAGAGAAGATCATGGAGAGGGTGGACTGCGCCGGGCGCTCCGATTTTGTCATCGCCATATACAATCCCAAGAGCCGCGGAAGGACCGAATATCTGGCGCAGGCCGCTGACATCCTCCTGAGATACCGCTCCCCGGAGACCCCCGTGGGGATCGTCAGGGATGCCGGGAGGAAGGACCAGAGCAGGACGTTCACGACGCTCGGTTCCCTGAAAGATGCGGAAGTGGACATGTTCTGCACCGTGATCGTCGGGAATTCCCAGACATATGTGAGGGGCGGCGTCATGGTCACCCCCCGCGGATACAGGGAGAACAAACGTTTTTGAAAGGATATAGGAAGTGAGAGAATGGTTTTCGAGATATTGACGCCCCGCGAGATCGAGGCAAAGAGCATGGAGACTATAACGAAGGAGCTGAACGGCCGCACGTGGCCCGAGCCCGAGTTCTCCATCGTGAAGAGATGCATACACACGTCGGCGGATTTCGATTACGCCGACAACCTCCGTTTCTCGGAGAACGCCGCGAAGATCGGCGTGGAGGCCCTGAAGAACGGTGCCGATATCGTCACCGACACCAAGATGGCCGCCGCAGGGATCAACAAGAATAGGCTCGCGGCCCTCGGAGGGGAGGTCCACTGTTACATCAGCGACCCCGACGTGGTCGAAGAGGCCAAGGCCAGGGGATGCACCCGTTCCACCGTATGTATGGAGAGGGGTGCGAAACTGGGGAAACCCACCATTTTCGTCATCGGCAATGCGCCCACGGCGCTCATCGAACTCCACAGGCTGATCCGCGAGGAGGGCCTGAGGCCCGCGCTCATCGTCGGCGTCCCCGTGGGATTCGTCAACGTCGTGGAATCCAAGGAACTCATCATGACCGACGGCATCCCGTACATAGTGGCCGCCGGCAGGAAGGGCGGGAGCAACATTGCGGCATCCATCGTGAATGCGATGCTGTACACCCTCGGCAGGTAAGTCCCGAATATGTCCGGGGTGGCAATGTGCCAGACGACATAATCGATGCAGAAGGCATTACCGTCAGGTTCGGCGATTTCACCGCCGTGGACGGCATCGGGGTGCATGTGAAGGAGGGCGAGATCTACGGATTCCTGGGCCCCAACGGGGCCGGGAAGACCACCGCCGTCAAGGTACTCACCACCATGATGAAGCCTACCGAGGGGAAGATCCGCATCGGAGGGTACGATACGGCCGTCGATGCGGACTCCGCCCGCCGTCTCATAGGCGTGGTGCAGCAGCATATCGCCCTCGATAAGGACATCTCCGTCAGGGAGAACATAATCAGCCGTGCGGTGCTCCACAAGATACCTAAAAAGGAGATCGGGCCCCGTATGGAGGAACTGTGCGGCACCATCGGTCTCCTGCCCTATCTCGACAAGACCCCCATGGAGCTGTCCGGCGGGTGGAAGAGGAAGACGGCCATCGTGTGCGCGCTGATGCACGGACCGAAGATCCTCTTCCTGGACGAGCCCACCGCAGGCCTCGACACGCAGTCGAGGCATATGCTCTGGGACATGATCCGCATCATGAACAGGAACGGCACCACCGTATTCCTCACCACCCATTACATGGATGAGGCCGAGGCCCTCTGCGACAGGGTCAGCATAATCGGCCACGGGAAGATAAAGGACGGCGGAACCCCCAGGGAACTGTGCTACCGTCTAGGGAAATACACGGTGGAATACGATTCCGACGACGGAATGCGCAGGTACGGGTTCTTCGACACAAGGGAGGAGGCGAAGGCCTTCTTCGACACCGTGGAGGACAGGAACGGGGTCATCCGCGGGACCCATCTCGAGGATGTGTTCCTGGAGGAGACCGGCAGGACGGACGTCAAGGCATTGGAGAAGGCGCTGAGGATATGAACAACGTATTCGACGACATATGCCGCGTGGCCCTGTCCGACATGTACTATCTGAAAAGGAACATCTGGGTCCTTTTGGCCACATCCCTCGTGACACCCCTGCTGTATCTCATCGCGTTCGGCTACGGTCTCGGGAAGGACGTGGTGATGGACGGGGTGGATTACATCGCATTCGTGATCCCCGGGGTCATAGCCCTCACGACCCTGTCCTCTTCATTCACCACGGTGTCCAACAAACTGATGGTGCAGAAGAGGTTCTACGAGAGTTTTGACGAGATGATGCTGTGCCCCGTATCCAAGACGGGGATAATCTTCGGGAAGGCCGTCCTCGGGATGGTCAAGGGGATGATGTGCGGGACCATCCTGCTCATACTGGGTCTTTTCATGAGCTCCGACCTGCACGTGACCGTCATGCTCATCGTGTGCATGGTCCTGTCATGCGTGGTGTTCTCCCTTCTGGGGGTGGCCGCCGGGATGCTGATGAAGGATCTGCCATACATGAACCTGTTCAACAGCTTCGTGATACTCCCCATGACGTTCCTGTGCGGGACCATGTTCTCGCTGGATGCGCTTCCGGGGCCCGCGAAACTCGTCATAGAGGTACTTCCGCTGACCCATACGTCGGAATGCATCAGGGCCGCCGCCCTGGGGTGGCAGTTCCCGTGGATCTCGGTGGCCGTCCTGCTGGTGTTCGGGGTGCTGTTCTACCTCCTGTCCCTCTACGGACTCAGGCACAGCAGCTGAGGAGGTCACTTCGACTTCTTCTTTCTGCGGGATTCGGGGACGGGTATCCCCCGTTCCTCCAGGAGTTCTATCGCGGCGGTGTTGCCTTTGGCCGCCGCCTTCAGAAACATCTCCCTGGCACTTTCGGGATTTTCATCCTCGGTCAGGAGTCCGTATCTCACGAGTGCCTTGGAATAGCCCATGTCGGCGGACATGCGGAGGTACTTCATTCCCATATCCGGGTCGTCCTTCATCTCCGCATATATTTCGGCGAGGTGGAACGTCGCACGGGGACTTCCGGATTTGACGAACCATTTCTCCGCCTCCGCGATGTCCTTCCCGGTGCCCCTTCCCTGCATGTACAGCTCCCCGAGGTTCGTCATCCCCCTGGCGTATCCGTTCTCAGCGGACATCAGGAACCATTTGAACGCCTGTTCTGGATCCTTCTCCACCCCGTTTCCGAAGTCGTACATGACCCCGAGGTTGCACATGGCGCGGGCGTTGCCCGCCTCGGCCGCCATCCTGTACCATCTCGCACCCTCGGCTTTGTCCTTTTCCGTGTTGATCCCCACGGCGTAGCAGTATCCGAGGTTCCTCATGCCGGAACTGTTCCCCAGGGCGGCCGCTTTGCGGAACAGTTTGACCGATTCCCTGCGTTCCTCGTCCGATCCCTGGGAGTACACGCATCCCAGGAGCACCGCCGATGAGGAGCAGTTTCCGATGACGTTCTCCCTGAGCAGGCCTATCGCCTCCGGGTCGTGTCCGTCCTTTTCCAGAAGACTGTACGCTTTCGAGAATCTGGCACATATCTCCTTATCGGAGGAGGCGGAGGAATTGGGACGGTCCATCATATGTGGTTACGTTATCCTCTGCGGATTGATAAAAACGACCCTCATTGGCCGGAATGCCTGTCCATTTCGGCGTTGAGGAGCGCATCCGCACGGGGGATGAGTCTCTCGGAGCGCCTGACGTTGGTGAATCTGACTTTGGGGATGAGGGAGGACAGAGCCTTCGCATCCTCGTACAGTGCCAGCATATCCGGGGACTTCACTTTGTACTGACCTGTCATCTGCCTTATGACGAGCTGGGAGTCCATGACGAACTCGACATCGTCCGCCCCGAGCTCGAGGACCTTGGAGATCCCGGCGATGAGGCCGCGGTATTCCGCATAATTGTTGGTGTGCACCCCCAGGAACTCGGAGTGCTCGTGGATGATCTTCCCGTTCTCCGTCACGACGACGGCATAGGCGGACGGCCCCGGGTTCCCCCTCGATCCTCCGTCGGAGTAGACGCAGTACATCGGTAGGTGAGCTCCTTCGCCACCCTGTTGTCCCTGTCCACGAGGACTACTTTGGCGGAGATCGGTACGTCCGTGAGTTCGTACCCCATTATGATGACCTTGTCGCCCACGGCGGCGAGTCTCGCGGCCGCGCCGTTCAGCGCGATTATTCCGGAACCGCGCTCTCCAGGCAGAATATAGGTTTCGAAACGTGCGCCGGTCTCGATGACCGCGACGGTCACCTTCTCGCCGACCCACATCCCGCACCTGTCCACGAGGTCGGCATCTACCGTAATGCTGCCCTCGTAGTCTAGTCTGGCCTCCGTGACGGTGGCCCTGTGGATCTTGCTCCTGAGCATCCAGCGCATATTTTCTCCATTTATATGAGGGGTTTAAAGGTTTGCTTTGGGTCGGTGTTACTCAAAACAGGGTCGATTATTAATTAGTAACACGAATCCAATTGAAAACGTGCAAGGTTTTATAATATGTCCGCAGCATCGTCTGTGCATAAGGCATACTGTGCAGGTTGTGACGGAATGTCTGGCAGGATTAAAGCGCTCATAGCACTGATTCTCGTCTCCGCCATGGCATCGGGATGTATCGCCGCAGGCGATGCGTCCGATGCGGGTACGGGTTTCACGGTAACGGATTCCACAGGGAAGACCTTCAGTTACTCCGCACCCTCCGATAAGATAATCGTGACGGGGTACGCGGCCACTCTCACTCTCATCGACGCGGAGATGGCATCGAAGATCTTCGCCGTCGACCAGTACGGCGCCGTAGCATTCGATGACAGGGATTTAGACAGACCCAGAGTGTATAATTTCACATACGGGGACACTTCCGGTTTCAAATCCTCTCTGATCGGAGCCGCGGCCGCCGGTTTCGACAAAGACAGCGACACGGTCATCCTGACTACGTACAAGACCGATTTCGTCGGTTCGGACGGAACCTCGGGACTGCGCAGGGTGCTCATGGATGAGGGATTCAGATACGTTCCGTTCTACGGCAGCATCTACAGCTACAGCGAGGTCGTGAGCTGTGTGCAGGACCTCGAGAGGATATCCGGCAGCACGGCCGGGCTCACCGCATCGATGAACGCCGCATACGACAGCGTCACCGCCGCAGTCGCGGGGAAGGAGAAGACCGATGCGGTCTTCCTCAGGTATTCCTCTACCAAAGGGTGGGGCATCGGCGTCGACGGGGCCATCGGAGCCACCCTGATCGAGGCTGCGGGAGGCAACAACGTAGGTGCCTCCGCCGGGTCGAGCACAGTCTACAACGAAGGGAAGATCATCGAACTGCTGTCCGAATATCCGGATGCGGTGATCTTCCTCGACAGCCCCTACTTCGACACCTACGGAGGTTCGTTCGGGAAGTTCGTTTCCGACGTCATGGGCGGAGACCAGGGCAATCACGGCCTCGTGAAGATGCTCAAGACGTGGAACAACTACGATCCCGGCGTGGCCGAGGGTCTCACCGCGATCGCGCACGTCCTGCACCCGGACGCCGTGGCCGGAGATGTCGAACCGTACTATGTCGGCGGTACAGAGGGATCCAACGTCCTCGTGTATTTCGTCTCGGCGCTGGTCGTTATAGCCGTCGCGGGTGTGATGCTGTTCGTCCGTTCGAGGAAACGGATCCGTATGAATGGAAGAAGGGACAGAGTACCGCTCTGCACGGCTGCAATTATTGTCATACTCGTGCTGGCAGTGATGCTCGACCTATCGTGGGCCACGTTCCATATATCGTTCGGGGACGTCATAGACGTCCTCGCGGGACACGGGACGTGGGCTAACAACATCCAGGTGGAGGACAACGCCCGGAGGGTCGCCATCGGCGCCCTCGTGGGCGCCGGACTTGCCGCCTGCGGCTGCGTGATGCAGGCGGTATTCCGCAACCCGATGGCTTCGCCGTACATCCTGGGTCTTTCCTCCGGGGCGTCCCTCGGGGCGGCCGTCGGACTCCTCTTCACGATCCCGTTCATCCCCGCGGCGCTCACTACTCCCGTCCTCGCATTCGCCACCTGCATGGCCACCATGTTCCTGGTGTACGGGGTGGCGCACGTGGGCGGTTCCACCCATACCGAGACGCTGCTCCTCACGGGTATCGCGATCTCGTCGATGATGTCTGCGGTGGTGTCCTTCCTGACGTTCATCGCCGGGGACAAGACCGAGGACATCGTCTTCTGGAGCATGGGGAGTCTCAGCCGCGCCGACTGGGAGGGCATCGCCGTTGTGGCCCCCATGGTGTTCGCGGGTATCGCGGTCATGATGTGCCACACCAAGAGTCTCAATGCGATCATGATAGGCGATTCCCACGCCATGGACCTGGGGATAGAGGTGGGCAGGACCCGCCTTATCATCCTCATCGCGGCCACAGTGGTCACCGCCGCGGCGGTATCGTTCGTCGGCGCGATAGGGTTCGTCGGCCTCATCATCCCGCACATATTCCGTATAATCCTCGGACCGGACAACCGCACACTCCTCCCGGTGAGCGCCCTGGGAGGCGCGGCGTTCCTCATACTGTGCGACTATCTGGCACATACGGTCGCCCCGCAGTACGGCGTGCTCCCGATAGGCGTCCTGACGGCCCTCGTCGGCGCACCGTACTTCATCTATCTCCTCAGAAGGAGGAGGAGCGAGGTGGGCTGGTCATGACCTTCGACGTACGCGGTCTCGAATTCAGATACAGGGAGAAACCCGTTCTTGACGGGGCGTCCCTCGAGATAAGGGAGGGGGAGGTCTTCGGCATCCTCGGACCCAACGGATGCGGGAAGACGACCCTCCTGAAGAACCTCAACCGCAATCTGAAGCCCGATGCGGGAGCGGTGGTCGTGGACGGGGAGGACATAGCGGACCTGTCGAAGAAGGACATAGCCAGGAAGGTCGCCGCGGTCCCTCAGGTGAACGAGATCAGGTTCTCCTTCACGGTCAGGGACATCGTCGCCATGGGCAGGATGCCCTTCCAGAAGCAGTTCGAGGGCGACAGCGCTTCGGATCTGGAGATAGTGGACCGGGCCCTGAAGGACGTCGGCATCTACGATATGAGGGACAAGCGCATCAACGAGATGAGCGGAGGGGAGAGGCAGAAGGTAATCATCGCGAGGGCTCTGGCACAGACGCCCAGATATCTTCTCATGGACGAGCCTACGAACCATCTCGACGTGAACACCCAGTTCGAAGTCCTGGATCTCGTATACAGGCTGTCGAGGGAGAAGGGGCTGACGGTGATCATCGTCTCCCACGACCTCCCGATGGCATCCCGCTACTGCGACAGGATCGCGCTGATAAACAACCATAAGGTCATGTGCTGCGGGACGCCGGAGGAGGTTCTGACCCCGGAGAATATGGAGAAGGTCTTCAGGGTGGATGCGGAACTCTGCACGGACTCCAAGACCGGGAAGCGCACGGTGCTCCTGCACGGGGTTTCCCATTGATCCTTTCAATGATCCAGACGTCTGTTTTTGAAGACGGATGCCGGAGAAAGGAACCGACGGAATCGAAGCGGAATAGAAGAATGGCGTCCCGGTCGGAATTCGAATCCGAGTCGAGGCCTCGACAGGGCCTCATGATAGGCCGCTACACTACCGGGACTGTTATTCCTCCCTATTGAGATTTGGTATATAAGGATTACTGGGCCCCCGAGTTTTCGGATTTATGGCGGATTATCGGGGGAGATGCCGTCAATCTGCCAGTTGTGGCCATTAGGCAGTCCAGTACAGAAAATCGATTTGTTGCTACAATTTCAGATCTCGTAACGGATTGTGTTGGATGGTTATGCCAACTGTTTTATAACATTTTTCGGATATATCATCCAACTCCAAGGAATCCATTGGGATTTCACGGAATGATTCGTGATAAAATGGAAAAAAAAATGACCACAATGATTGCCGCAATAGCGGTAGTCGCAGTCGTTCTGATCGCCGGAGCGGCCGTGA
>CAZHJV010000045.1:0-10841 GCA_964533525.1 uncultured Methanomassiliicoccales archaeon
TCCCTGCACTCGGAATGTTCGGAGATCTTCAAGTTCTCGAACCATCCGTTTCCTTCGTATTCCAGATTGAAGAACGCATCGAGCATGGAGAGATTGAGGGACTTCCCGAAGCGTCTGGGTCTTGTGATGGAAAGTACTTTGCATCGGCTTTCGATGATGTCGGAGATTAGTTCGGATTTATCGACGAAATAATATCCGTCACCGCGGAGTTCCTTGAAATCATCAACTCCGGTCGGTATCGCCAACCTCTTTCCGTCCTCGGCCATACCTCACATATTGTTTACCCGATTATAAAAAGGACTGTACGTTATGATTTCCAACCCGAAAATACGTGTCCGACGTATTTGCGCATCCGGCCGCTCGAAACAGGATGTGCATTTCGGCAACAACAACTTTGGATAGTAGAAAAGCGGTAAATACGATACTCAGATGGCACGGGATATGGCGATGATAGACGTCCTTACGGACATCAGATACTGGGTCGCGGCCTCCCTGGTCGTGGCACTTATAGTCGGACCTTTAGGGGATTCCGTCTCCACTCTCGTCATACTCGTCCTCATGCTGCAGATGATCGCATCCATGCACGGACTCACATTCCACAAAAAGGACTTCAGAACGGATGCGAAACCCATCTTCTGGGCATTCCTGTCGTGTTTCGGGCTGTGTACGGTGTTCACCCTCCTGGTAGGGTCCCTGTTCACATCCCTGAACGAGAATCTGTGGTACGGCTGGGTCATGCTGGCATCCGTACCGCCGGCGGTATCGGTCATAACCCTCTCCCTCATGATGAAGGGGAACCGCGTCATGTCCGTTCTGGCGTTCACGGCCCTCTACATGGTCGCGCTGGTGCTCACGCCGGCCATAACATCCGCATTCATAGGCAGCGCGGTCGGTCCGTTCCAGATCTTCAAGTACGTGCTGCTGTTCATAGCCGTCCCCCTCCTGGTGAACATCCCGCTGAAGAAGGTGAAGATAAATCCCAGGGCGAAGGTCGTGTTCATCAACATCATGATGTTCCTGCTGATGGTGTTCTCCATCGGGAACAACAGGGACTTCATTTTCGAGCAGTCCGATCTCGTGGCGCTCATCCTCCTGGCATGCGCCGTGAGGACCTTCGGCGTCGGATTCGCGATCATGTACATCCTCAAAAAGAAAGGTGCCAGAAGGGACAATTCCGTCGTCTACATGGGCTTCGCCGTGTGGAAGAACTCCGGTCTCGCCACCACCATGTCGCTGGTCCTCCTGAGCGATATGCCCGAGGCATCCCTGCCCTGTGTCCTCTCCCTGCTCATGGAATCGGTGTGGTTCGCCGTCATGACGGGATACGTGAGGAAGCATTGGCCCGAGGAGAACCCCGAGATCCCGACGGTCGGATGATGCGGCCCGCCTGTTACAAGTACTGAATCGTCATAACGGTGTGCGATATGGCGGAATTCCGTTTCATCGGGAAGGAAGGGGCGCAGGAACTGCACGATTTCGTCCACCCCATATGGTCAGAGGTGTTCGGACCGATGGTGACGGGAGGGCCCGCCGAGGCGGAATACATCTTCTCCCGCTGGCTCTCCGCGGAGAACATCGTAAAGGACATGGACTCCGGTACATCCTATGCGTACTTCGCGGAAGGGGACAGGAAACTGGGATTCCTGGCATTCCGCATCGAGGGGGAGCGTTTCTTCATCAGCAAATGCTACCTTTCGAAGAACGAACGCGGAAAGGGGCTCGGTTCGGAGATGCTCCGTATGATGCTGGAGTACGGGAAGGAACACGGATGCACCTCCGCATACCTCCACGTGAACACCAACAACGCCGCCGCCATAAAGGCGTATCTGAGGAACGGGTTCTCCGTGGATTACCACGAGATCGGGGACCAGGGGAACGGATTCGCCACCAACGACTACGTCATGTCCAGAAGTCTCGGCCATCCGCCTGTTACAAGTACTGAATCGGCATAACCGCCCTCATTATGGCGGAATTCCGGTTCATCGGGAGGAAGGAGGCACAGGAGATGCACGATTTCTCCTATCCGATATGCATGGAGTCCATAGGGCCCATGATGACGGGAGGTCCCTCCACGGCCGAATACATCTTCGGGATGTGGTCCTCCGCCGAGAGCATAAGGAGGGACATGGACGCCGGAACCGCCTACGCATATCTGATGGACGGGGGCAGGAAAGCCGGGTTCCTCGCATTCCGTATAGAAGGGGAGAAACTCCACGTCTGCAAATGCTACCTTTCGAAAGGCGAACGCGGGAAAGGCCTCGGTTCGGAGATGCTCCGTATGATGCTGGAATACGGAAAGGAACACGGGTGTACCTCCGCATACCTGCATGTGGATTCGCACAACGTCCCCGCCATGGGAATGTATGCGAAGAACGGGTTCTCTGTCGATTATCGGGAGATCGAGGACCAGGGGAACGGGTTCTCCACCAACAACTGCGTCATGTCCCGGAGGCTCTGAGATGTTCATACCGACCACCGCGGATGAGGTGAGGGAGAGGGGATGGGATTCCCTCGACGTCGTCATCGTGTCCGGCGACACCTACATCGACTCGCCCTACAGCGGTGCGGCGGTCATAGGGCACTGGCTCATAGAGAACGGATTCCGCACGGGCATCATATGCCAGCCGAACGTCTCCGACGGTTCCGACATACTGCGCCTCGGCATCCCGAAGCTCTTCTGGTCCGTCAGCGCCGGGTGCGTGGACTCCATGGTGGCGAACCACACTCCCACAGGGAAGTTCCGCAAGGACGACGATTTCACCCCGGGAGGCGTGAACGACAGGCGTCCCGACCGTGCGTGCATAGTGTATTCCAACCTCATCAGGAGGTTCGCCAAGGGGAGGCCCATCGTCCTCGGCGGGATCGAGGCGAGCCTCAGGCGCATCGTGCATTACGATGCATGGTCCGATTCCCTCCGCAGGAGCATCCTCTTCGATGCGAAGGCGGATGCGGTGACGTACGGGATGGCGGAACTCTCGAATCTGGAACTGGCACAGTGCATGAGGGACGGGAAGGACTGGAGTTCCGTGAAGGGGATCTGCCTCATCGGGAAGGAGGTTCCGCAGGGATACGCAGAGATCCCGTCCTATGAGGAATGCGTTGCCGACGGGAGGGCGTTCTCCAAGGCGTTCAGGACATTCTATGCGAACTGCGACCCCGTCACAGCCATAGGTCTCGCCCAGAGGCACGGGGACCGTTTCCTGATACACAACCCTCCCCAGAGGAATCTATCGCAGGAGGAACTCGACAGGGTGTATCTCCTGGATTACGAATACGCCGTCCACCCGTTCTACGCCGCAGACGGCGCCGTGAAGGCCATGGACACCATCAAGAACTCCGTCACCACCCACCGCGGATGCTACGGAGAATGCTCGTTCTGCGCCATAGCCGTCCACCAGGGGAGGACGGTGGTCTCCAGAAGCGAGGATTCGATACTGGAGGAGGTCCGCAGGATCGCGTCCCGCCCCGGATTCAACGGCATAATCTACGACGTCGGGGGGCCGACCGCCAACATGTACGGCATCGAATGCAGGAAGAAGATCGAGAAGGGGGCCTGCAGGGACAGGAAATGCCTCTATCCGAGGCCCTGTCCCTCCCTGAACATCGACCATTCGGCACAGATAAGGCTCCTGGAACGCATCTCGGAGATCCCCGGGATAAGAAAGGTGTTCGTGACGTCCGGGATACGCCACGACATGGTGGTCTTCGATGAAGAACACGGACAGGACTACGTGGACTGCATCGTGAAGGACCACGTGTCGGGTCAGCTGAAACTCGCGCCCGAACACGTGACCCCCGAGGTCCTCGCCCTCATGGGGAAACCGGGACCCAACGTCCTCCTGGATTTCAAGGACATGTTCGACGAATCGAACCGCAGGCAGGGGAAGAAGCAGTTCCTGACCTACTATTTCATGGCCGCCCACCCAGGGTGCGGGAACCGCGCCATGGAGGAACTCGACCGTTTCGTCCATACGGAACTGAAGACCAATCCGGAACAGGTGCAGATCTTCACGCCGACCCCGTCCACGGCGTCCACCCTGATGTATTACACCAGGAGGGACCCGGCGGACGAGAGGAACGTGTGGTCGGAGCACGTCCCCCAGCTGAAACAGAGACAGAAGGACATAGTGGTCGGAGGGGCCCGTCCGAAGGACGGGCGGAAGCCTCCGGCCAATAAGGGGAGATTCAGCAGAGCTGCGGGTAGGAGGCGAGGATCTCCACGAAATCCTTCATGACCTCAGAGATCTTGATCTGCTGAGGGCAGAGTTCCTCGCATTTCCTGCATCCGAGGCAGGCGGAAGGCCTCTTATCCTCGGGAAGCTGGGCGACGGCCATGGGCGCTATGAAACCGCCCTTGGAGAACTTGTGCTCGTTGTAGAGGTCGATGAGGGACGGGATGTCCAGTCCCGCGGGGCAGTGGGAGGTGCAGTACCTGCAGGAGGTGCAGGGGACTAGGTTCTCCGAAAGGAGCCCTCCCACGGCGGACAGGAGCGTCTCCATCTCCTTCCCGCTGAGCGGTTCCTCATTCTCGAACAATTTCAGCTTCTCCTCCGTCTGGGCCCTGTCGGAGACGCCGGTGAGGATCGTGGCGACCTCGGGGAAGGACTGCAGGAAGCGGAACGCCCAGTCGACGGGACCGTCGCCGGGGCGGAGTTCCTTCAGTTTGTCCATGACGGGTTCCGTCATGGAGATGATCTTCCCGCCGCGGAGGGGTTCCATGACCCATATCGGAATGCCCGCCTTCTTCAGGTATTCCACCTTCCTCTTGGCGTCCTGCATGGTGTAATCGATGTAGTTCAGCTGGATCTGGCAGAACTCCATGTCGTCCCCGAAGGCGTCCAGGAACCTTACCATGTTGTCGAAGCTGCTGTGGCAGGAGAATCCCAGGTGGGTGATCTTCCCCTCCTTCTTCATCTTCGCGAAATAGGGGACGATGCCGTACTTCGGATCGAGATACTCCTCGATGTTTGTCTCGCAGACGTTGTGGATGAGGTAGAAATCGAAGTGGTCCACCCTGCATCTCCTCAGCTGCTCGCTGAAGATCTCCTCAGCCTTCGTCATGTTGGAGAGATCGTATCCGGGGAATTTGTCGGCGAGATAGAAGGAATCGCGGGGATACCTGCTCAGGATCTCCCCCATGACGGTCTCCGAGACGCCGTCGTGGTACGCCCATGCGGTGTCGTAGTAGTTCACGCCGCGGGACATGCAGAGATCCACGAGCTCGGCGGTCTTCTCCCTGTCCACATCGGAACTGTTCCCTCCCTCGGTAAGGGGGAGGCGCATGGTCCCGAACGCCATGCGGGAGATCTTCTTCCCTTTGAAATCCGTGTACAGCATATTAGACACCTTCCGGCCCCGTGCGGGGCCTCTTTCCGTCCGAAGATGTTCGGAAGTATATTTTAGGATTATCCGTTAGGGGCGGAACATGGAGACCGACCCCCGCCGCCTTCTCGAAATCGCCTCCGCCGCGGCCCGCGCCCGCGGCACCGAGATACTCGAGATCGGATTCGAGAAGTGGACCAGGAGCGGGTACCGCGGACGGAGGGAAGGGAAAAAGATAGCGGTGCTGTATATCTCCGATTATCTGGACGGTGCGCCGGAAGAAGTCCTCTCCGATTTCATCGGCGCCGTGGCGGATTATGTCATGGGAAGAAAACCCTCCCTCGGGGACGCATACAGGAAGTACATGACATCGGACGGATTCATCCTCGAAAAGAGACCGATATACCTGAAAAGGAGCAGGAACATAACCCGCACCGACACCGGAAGGTACAGGAACATCTACGATTCGGTCCAGAGACTCCTGGACCGCGGACTCCTGACGGCGGACGACCTGGATAACGCATATTTCACATGGACGTCCAAGCCCAACTACACCCGCCTCGGACACTGTCAGCAGATATTCAGGGTCGTGGTGATATCCTCGGTCTTCGACGATCCCGCGGTACCGGAATCCGTCTTCGACTTCGTCGTCTACCACGAGTGCCTCCACCTGAGACAGGGATACCGCCCGTTCAACAGGCATCCCCACGACGCCGAGTTCCGCCGCCAGGAGAAACTTTTCCCGGGGTATGCGGAGACGGAGGCGTGGCTGAAGAAGATCCCCGCCATGGGGAGGAAATGCGGGCGACGGCTTTGTTTTAAATAATCCGGCATTCATCGGAAGAATCATGCCCCTTCCCGAGAAAGAACCGGAGACCGGATTCATCATAGAGACCGACGAAGGTCAGACCGAGGTCGGTATCGAGGAGATCGAACGCATGGCCGCGGAGAACGACCCCGTGGGCATGTACGCCCTCGGGATGGCGTATCTCTTCGGGCACGGGACGGAACAGGATTCCGGGAAAGGATACGGCCTCCTGGAGAAGGCGGCCGAGGCCGGAAACCCGGATGCGAAGGCCCTCCTCGTCAGTATGTTCTTCGACGGGGACTATATGGGATTCGACACGAAGAAGGCCGTCGGATACGCGAAGGACGCCGCCGATGCGGGAATAGCCGAGGGACAGCTCTACTACGGCATCGCGTGCATGGACGGCAACACCGTCCCGCAGGATTACGCCGAGGCCATGAAACAGTTCCGTGCGGCCGCGAAACAGGGCAATTCCGAGGCCAGGAACACCCTGGCCTACATGTATCTGGAAGGTCTCGGTGTGGAGAAGGACGAGGAGAAGGCGTTCAGGCTCTTCAAGAACGCCGCGTCCGCCGGGAATACCAACGCCAGATACCAGACCGGCGTGTGCTACGAGACCGGATGCGGATGCGCGAAGAATCTGGAGAAGGCCAGGGAATGGTACGAGAAGGCGGCCGCCGATGGGGACGCCTACGCCATGGACCGCCTCGGCATCATCTATTACAACGGTTCGGCGGAACTGAAGAAGGATCCCGTGAAATCCTTCGAATGGTTCCTCAGGGCCGCCTCCGACGGCATGGTCGACTCCATGTACTCCGTCGGATGCTATTATCTCGACGGGTTCGGCACGGAGAAGAACGAGACCGAGGCCAGGAAATGGCTCGTCATGGCCAAGGACAACGGCCACGTCACCGCGGAGGAACTCCTCCGGCAGCTGGACGGGGCCTCCTGAGGCATCAGTAATAAATCCACCTCCGCCGTTAACCCGATCATGAGCGGCAGAGACGGGGACGACCCCGAGGTCGTATACACCACCGGAATGGCTTACATGACCGGGGACGGACGTCCCCTCGACCACAGGGAAGGCCTGAAATACCTGCAGAAGGCGGCGGACATGGGATTCGTGCCTGCGGTGAGGGACCTCGCCGTGGCGTATCTGAACGGTCTCGGGACCCCTCCGGATGCGGAGAAGGCCTATCCCCTCATGAAGAAGGCGTCCGACGCCCTCGACCCCAACGCGATGTACCACCTCGCCCTGATGTACGAGACGGGCGCGGGCGTGGAGAGGGACCTCCACGAGGCCCTCCGCCTCATGGCGTACTCCGCCGGGATGAATTTCACGGGCGCGGGCGACGAAGCGGACAGGATCGAGGCGGAGATCGACGCCGAGAGGACGAAGAAACTGAACTCCCGTCCCATCCTGAAACTCGAGATCTCCGACGTCGAGGTGGAGGCGGCCTGCTGCAAGAAGATGCTGGACGCCGCCATCGCGAAGAGCGTCTACGTGGACGAGACCTACATGGGGCCCATGCTCTTCACGGAGGACGAGAAGGGCGAGGAGATAACCGTCACCAGATGTCCGTTCTGCGGCGCGGAAGCGGTCCGCGTGAGAAGGGACAAGAAATACTGACCCTCCGGGCCGGATCAGGAACGTACCCTGATGAATTCCTCGACATCGAGGACCGTATCCTCTATGCGTTGCCACTGAAGGGCGGGCTGCTCGAGATACTTCAGCACCCCGTACCTGTCGAACAGTTCCACCGTCTCGGGTGCGGTGAGTCCGTGTTTCGTACGGTACGCCTCGATGCAGAATATCTTCAGTTTCAGGGTATCCGGCGCATTTGCGACATATCCGGCCATATTCTCCTCCCGTCCAATTCGTTCTCGAAGAATCCGGAAAGCTGATACGCACTGAAATACCACGTCTTGGTCTCCTCTTTCTGGAGACTGTCGTACACCTGGGAACTGAGGAATCTGCGGATGGTCTCGTCTTCCGACCACCCCCTGCGTTTCATGATGCAGTCCACCACTCCTATCGTCAGCGACCCCTTGATGATCTCCCATTTCTTCGGATCCGTCATCTCACCTCCCTGTACCCTATGAATGTAATACTTTCGAGGGATTTATCGGTATGAAAAAGAACCTGGCCGTCGAGTTTTGCAGATTTCAGCTTATGTATCGCATCCATTTTCGAAATCGCTCCGGATTCGAACAGCATCAGAACGTAGTAAACTCCCTCATCGGCAACAGGTCCGCTGACGATATCGAAACCATGGTCTCTGCCGACCATACGATTCATCTCGACAAAATCCAGCCAATCCTCCGTAGGGCCTCGAATGCAAGAATCCCCGTGTCTTCCGAGTATTCGTACTCATATTCGGAAACGTATGCGTGTTCGGACCCTCTTCTCTCCATGATGTTTTTCGCCCATCTCTCCGCCTGGATATATGATTCCGCAGTGCAGAAACCTCTCCCGAAATCCATACGGCGATCAGGCTCCAGTATTACGGGGTCCGCAACAACCTGATCGCTTCCGCGATAGAGCCCCATATATCTCCGACATGCATTTCAGAACTTATTTTACTCCGATGGACGGCCGTTGTCCGTCTCTCCGATCATTTCGGAACTCGATCCGCGGAATGGAAAGAAGCATTATTCCTCACCGTTTCGCCTTTTTTACTGTTCCATCTTCCATACGGATGCGTTTTCCCGGGGTCGGTTTTAATAACGAATAGTGAGATAGACCGTTGCGGTCCCGGGTCGGGACTGCAGGTGTTTAGAATGGATGGGACAATGAACATTCCTGAACAGGTCAGGCTCATGCGCTCCGTTATCGGACGCAAGATCATGGAGATCGACGAATACAACGACAAGGCCGCGGACGCCGTCGGAGACGAGGCCGAGAAGTGCCTCATGATGGCGGAATTCCTCGAGAACGATGTCGCCGGATACAAGACCATCGTCGAGGACCTGAAGGACGGAAGCTGCGATTACACCGGAAACCTCTACGATATCGCCTCCCTTCCCGCAGAACTCGCCGGACTCTACAGGAACTACTACCTCCCCTCCCTCAGCGCGGAGGATCTGGAGGATGAGAACGCCGCGATGGACCTCAAGTGCTCCTACGCCAAGGACCTCGCGGCAAGCTATATGATCAGCATCGGAAAGGCGGCCCTCTCCAGCCCCCTCGCCGTCAGCCTCATGATGTCCGACGATGCGATCCTCGCGGCCGTCGGTGCTGCGGTAGCCTCCAACCCGGAGATACTCGACGCCCTCAACACCGACGAGTGAAACCTTCATTTTCAGAGGGGGCGGAAGCCCCCTCCTCTCTTATCATTCCGTCCGATTCGGAATACATTTTACAAATAAATCGAGTAAAGCAAATACCTTAACTATTATCGATAATTCACAGACACCGCTCCATGCAACGGACGGAACCGTTCCGTTCCCGCGGTTTAGGCACAACATAAAGATATAGGGCCACGGCCATTAACGGCGTATGTTCGCAAAGGCCTGCGAAAAGGTTTACAAATTCACGCGTCCGCTCATCGTCTCCACAAGAACCGTCGACGGGACCGTCTCCTCCGTATGCGGAACGTTCATCATCGTGAACAGGGACGGATGGGCGATCACCGCAGGCCACATGTTCGATTCCCTCGTGAAACACCAGCAGGATGCGAATAAGATCAAGGAGGTGGAGGAGATCAACGCCCGCAGGACGGCCGAATCCGTCCCCGGGGCCCCCGCCCTCTCGAATTCCCTGCAGATGGATCCCAAATGGATCACCAACCACTCGTTCTGGTGGGGATGGGACGGGCTGCGCGTCACCAGCGCATACGTGAACAGGGAGATCGACATCGCCCTCGTCAAACTCGGCGGATTCAAGCCTGAAATGGTGCAGGAGTACCCCGTATTCAGAGATCCGGACACCATGAGGCCCGGGACGAGCGTCTGCCGCACCGGATTCCCGTTCGCCAACGTCGCCACCGATTTCGACGAAGGGAGCAAAGCGTTCCGTATCAGGAACGGCGTCCTTCCGCTGCCGTTCTTCCCCAACGACGGGATCCACACGAGGAACGTCCTCAAACAGAACAGGAGCAAGGACGGCAACTATGAGATGCTGTATGTGGAGACATCCACACCCGGCCTCAGGGGGCAGTCCGGAGGACCCATCTTCGACACGAACGGACACATCTACGCCATACAGGTGCAGACCAACCACATCCCCCTGGGATTCCACCCCGTCTCGGAATACGACGGCAAATCGTTCATCGAGAACCAGTTCCTGAACGTGGGGATCGGGGTGCACGGCAAACTCCTGCAGCAGATCATGAAGGACCATCACGTCTCCTTCCAGACCGAAGGCGACAGCTCCGGCGGGGAGAGCTACATCATCAACGAATGATGCGGAATAATCTGCACATCCGACGAATCGTTCGGATCTGCAGGTTATCCGCATACAATTTTATGCGGGACGTACATTCGATATAAATAATGCAAGTAAAGCAAAATGCTTTACTTATATTGTAGTGTGATAAAAATTCATTTTTTCGGGCAGAAAAACACATTTTGCCCCCGATTTCAAAAGAATCGAAAAACGGCATTTTTGCATCAAAAACCGATGCAAAAACAGACCTATGAAAACAATATTGTCAATTAAACAATTTGCTTAACTAATCATATAGTGCAATAATTTGTCAAAAAATCCGCC
>CAZHJV010000046.1:0-10591 GCA_964533525.1 uncultured Methanomassiliicoccales archaeon
TACTTCACCGATGTATCTGCGCATTGATAAAGAATCGTACTGCATGTAATGTCCGAGGACATGCAGAAACACAATTATTCCGGATATCTGGGTCTTTCATATTCTGCACCGAATGCGTACGTTCCGCCCCGTTCCCCTCCTCCGAAAGCAAAACACAATAACGGCGGAATGATACGGAGGCCCATGAGCAGCAGACCGAAGGTCGCCGTCATCGACGGCTACATCGACGACCCCGCGGCCCTAGGCGTACCTCCGTACATCTCCCCGATGATCCGCGCCGTCGCCGGTGCGGCCGCCGACGCGGGGGCGGATACGGAATACATCACCATCGACATGATGCGCAGAGGGTACCCGATTCCCGATGCGGACGTGTCCGTCGTCCTCTCGGGGAACACCGTCCCGGGGAAGTACCTGCGTTCGATGCCCATGTCGCTGAAGGAACTGAAGGAACTCTCCCCCAAACTCGGCGGATGGAAGATGATCGGCGGTTCGTCCGCCTACGCACCGGAGTCCCAGAAGTTCGATTTCCGCATCCGCAGGGACCTCGCCGCATCCCTCTACGACGGTCTCACGGGGAAGGAGGTGGGCGAGAGGCTGAGGACCCTCGGCGAATGGAACAGATGGATGCTTCTGGGGGCGGACATCGTGAAGAATCATCAGGATTTCCCGGAACCGCTCGTGGCGGAGATAGAATCCTACCGCGGATGCCACCGCTGGGCGTCCGGAGGGTGCTCGTTCTGCATCGAACCGTCCAAAGGAAGGCCTCTGATGAGGGAACCGAAAGACATCCTCGCGGAAGCGCAGAGACTGAGGGATCTGGGCGTGAGGAACATCCGTATCGGGGGTCAGACCTGCATCGTGTCGTACGGTGCGGAGGATACCGAATCCGGATGTCCCAGACCGAATCCCCCGAAGGTCAGGGAACTCTTCGAGGGGCTCCGCGGGATGGGGTTCGCGAACATCAGCGTGGACAACGCCAATCCCGCCGTCATCTCCGCGTATCCGAAGGAATCGGAGGAGATCATCCGCATCCTTGCCGACTGCTGCAGTTCCGGCAACGTCCTCGCCCTCGGCCTCGAATCGGCGGATCCCGCCGTCGGGAAGGCCAACAACCTCAACAGCACGGCCGAATCGGTCCTCGATGCGGTGCGCCTCATCAACCGCGCCGGAGGGGAGAGGGGGGAGACGGGGCTGCCGAAGATACTGCCGGGACTGAACATAATCTGCGGCCTCGACGGGGAGACCTCCGGGACCTACGATATGGATCTGGCACTTCTGCGGAAGATCCGGGATGAGGGGCTCCTGCTGAGGAGGATAAACATCCGTCAGGTCATCGGTTCCCGCAGACCCTTCGACGTGAAGGTGAACGAGAAGAGATTCAGGAAATTCAAAGAGACCGTCCGCGAGGAGATCGACCGTCCTATGCTGGAGAAGCTGGTCCCCGAGGGGACCGTCCTCAGGGGGGTGTACACGGAGATCCGCGACGGGAACGTCACCTTCGGGAGACAGCCGGGCTCGTATCCGCTCCTGGTGGGGATACCGTACAAGGCGGAACTCGACAGGAGCGTCGATGTGTATGTCACCGAATGGGGATTCCGTTCGGTCACAGGGGTGGAATATCCCTTCGATATCAACCGTATGCCCATGTCCTCCCTCACCGCCCTCCCCGGGATCGGGAAGAAGAGGGCGGCGGCCATCGCGGCAGCGAGGCCGTTCTCGGAATTCGGGGAACTTGCGGAAGTGATAGGCGACCCCGCCGTCTCGGAGAAGCTGCGTGCAATAGTCACATTCAATTAATCCCTAGACGATAGGTGCTCAGATGGACACCCTCAGGGCCGCGAGATTCCCTTTTCTGAAAGATGCCTCCGAATTCATCGAGGCCAACGGCATCGGCATAGCGGAGCTGATGACGTCCCCCGACTGGTCGGACGCCCGCAGAAGGGGCATGGAACGCGTCATAGGGGCCTTGAAGAACCACGAGATCGCCGATGTGCCGCTGATAGGCGGCGAATACAGACGTCTGACGGAATGCCTGTCCTATCCGTATGCGAGGATGATCGTCTCCTGCATCGACGACAGACTCCTCACCAAGAGGTACGCCCTCGCCGAGGCCGAGAGGTTCAACCGCCTCCTCCGCGACGACGGGGATGCGACCGCCATGGTGACGGAGGAGCTGGAGGTGAACGCCCGGAGGAACCGCGACGGCACCGTGAGTATGCATTTCGCGGACTATCTCAGATACTCCTACGTCATGGCCGCCTCCGAATGGAAACTCATAAACACCGACGTGAAGGACGGATACGTCCTCCTGCAGGCGGACAAGTTCGGGAGGCTCCTGCAGAACGCCTACCGTCTGAGGATCGAGAAGGAACTCCCGCTGGCGGTCCCCGACGAGCTGAGGAAGTACCTCTCCAGGAATCTGGAACATGTGAAGAACGCCCTCATGGAACTGAAGGCCGCCCTCAGCCCCACCAACGGGGAAGGCGTGAAGGACGAGTTCCTCCCGCCCTGCATAAAAGCGATAATCTCCATGGCCAAGGCCGGGCAGAATCTGCCCCACAGTGCCAGATTCGCACTCGTGTCGTTTCTGCACACCATGGGGATGACCTACGACCAGATCATCGCCATCTTTGCGGAATCCCCGGACTTCGACGAAAGCAAGTCCCGCTACCAGATACAGCACATCACCGGCGAGCTCACCGGGACCGAGGGATACACTCCCCCGGGGTGCGGGGCGATGAAGACGGACGGGATATGTTTCAACCCCGACCAGCTGTGCGAGACTGTGAAGCATCCGCTCAGCTACTACAGGAAGAAATCGGGAAAGGGTTTCGGACCGAGGGAGTGAGATCACTCCTTCTTCTCGGCCTCCCCGAGATTGTGCCAGGTGATGAAAACCCTCTGCACCGCGGTGAGGTTTCCGACGACCGCGAAGTAGATCATCATGACCTCCATGAGGGAGATGTCGTATCTTCCGACGGAGAACGTGTCGCCGTATACGACGCACATGACAGCCTGCAGTATCGGGAACAAGAAGCAGAGGACGACCCTGTCTGCGCGTCCCAGAAGACCGTCGTAGAGCCTCTTGGCGCCGATGGCCTGCGCCTGGGTGCCCATGTAGGACGTCAGGAGGACGCCCATGACCGCGAACAGTCCCACATATGTGCTGCACCATCCGCTGACGGCTATGGCGGCGATCATGAACATGTCGGCGTAACGGTCGAAGACGTGGTCGAGATAGTCGCCCTTCACGGTGCATTTGCCGGCGAGTTTGGCGATTTTCCCATCCAGAGCATCGAAGTATCCGGACAGGAGAACCAATACAGAGGCGAGTATGAGCATCCAATGGAAGTCCCAGCTGAAATAGAGGGCGATGCCGGACAGGGCCGCCGTGATGAGCCCGAGCCACGACACCGTGTTCGGATTCACGTTTATCAGACGCTTTGCGACGGGGGCCAGTGTGAAATCGGCCTCTTTTCTGTGCTTGTCTAGAACCATTCTTCCATCTCCCCTGACCAGTCGATGTTTCCGGGCGCGTATATGTCGGACTTCCCTTTAATAATACGCTCTATGATGTCCGCGGCCTCGGCCGCGGTTCCTCTGGAACAGTCTATCTCGTTGACGGGTATATCCGTGTCGGCGGCCTCGCAGAGTATGACGTCGAGGATCTCCGCCTGTACGTTCTCACGCACCTTGGCGGGGGAATATCCCCTCTTCTCCAGTCTTCCCGCGAGGATATGCGGGTCGCAGCGGAGGACGATTATGCGGGAGCAGTCGCACTCATGTGCCAGATGCGAATCCAGGAACACGATCCCGTCCTTCTTCCTATAGATCTCCAGGGAATCGTTGAGGGCTTCCATGTCGACGCTGTACGTGTCCCGGGCCTCGTCCTTCTCCCCCAGGAGGGAATACTTCCGGAGGTGCTCGTTCACATCCACGACCTCGTATCCCCTGGACCTGAGCTCCGCCGATACGGACGTCTTCCCCGTCCCGGGGGTCCCCGTGATCGCTATCACCGGCACGGTCACCGCCTCATGTAGCCCTTGGCGCGCTCCACGACCTGCTCCCACACGGGGGTGTTGGTCAGTGCGCCCACCTTCTCTATCGTGAAGGATGCCACGGAGGACGCCAGTATGAGGGATTCTTCCACTGAATAACCGTAGTACTGTCCCGCGTAGAATCCCGCGCGGTAGGTATCGCCGCATCCGGTGGCATCCACGGGCGCTCCGCCCTTCACGGCCGGGATCTTCACGATCTCCCCGTTTATGCGTGCGGTGCTGCCGTCGGGTCCGTCGGTACGGACGACGAGTTCCTTGTCGAGATCCGTGACGTCGTTCACCCCGAGCCTCTCGGCGATGACCTTCGCCTCGTACGAATTGCAGAAGATGCGGTCAGCAAGGGATATCATTTTTTCCAATCTGGCACTGTCCCAGAGACGGTACGTCTCCTGGGCCGGGTCGGCCGCGACGGCAGGACCTTTTCCCCTGAGCATCCCGAGCAGACGGAGATAGTAGTCGGGTTCCCCGGTGCAGAAATGCACCGCATCCGACTTCATGGAGTTCTTCAGAAGATCGACACCTATCTGCGATGCGAACCCCTGCGGACCCTGATAGAAGATGGCCTTCTGGCGGAGTTCCGGGTCGTTGACCATGGTGCACTGGGACGTATCGTATCCGTCGACGGTGACGAGTTCGTCGAGGATGAGACCGGAATCCTTCAGCTCATCCATGTACGCCGCCGGGAAATCCCTGCCGACGAACCCGCAGATGGCCGTGGGCACCCCCAATCTGGCAGCCTCCAGGGCGATGTTGGTCCCCGTCCCGCCGAGGGTGGTCTTCTTGGAGATCACATCCACAGTCTCGTTTATGCCGGGGAACTTCCCGACGGAGACTATCTGATCCACCGTGATATGTCCGTATACGCTGAGGAAAGGTTTCTTCATTCTCCCGCACCTCCGTGCGCGTCCGCTTCCGTGTACTCTCCCGATATGACCTTGGAATACACGTCCTCTATGACGGGCAGGTGTATGTTCCAGTCGAAGTATGAGGCTCTTTCGGCGGCCTTCGCCGCCAGCTCCTCGCATCTGTCCCTGTCGTCGAAGAGGGCGTTCATGGCCTCCGCCAGGGCCTTCGCGTCCGCCTTGGGGACGACGACCCCTCCCTCGCCGACGGTGTCGGGAAGGCCGTCCGCATCGGAGCAGACGATGGGTCTCCCGCGGGACATGAGTTCCTCCGCGGCGAGGCCGAGACTCTCGAAAAGGGAGGGCATGGCGAAGAACCTGCACTCCCCCATGAGCCTGTACTTTTCCTCATCTGGCACATAGCCCCGCATCTCGATACGGTCTTCGAGACCGTACTTCGCGATGGCCTTCTTCAGGTGCCTGTCCTCCGGACCTGCGCCGCATATTACGAGCTTATGGTCCACGTACCTCATGGCCTCGACCAGATACTCCAGACCCTTGGTCCGGACGTGTCTTCCCAGCGAGAGGATGAAATCTCCGTCGCCCTTCCCGGGATCGACGGCGGTCTGCAGGCAGGTGGGGACGACGGTCACGTACTTCTCCGAATATCCCCTGCGGACCAGGTCTCTTCCGACGTGGCCGCTCACGGCTATGATGTGGTCGAATGTATCGAGGATCTCGGCGAACCTGTTGTCGTTGGCCTCCGACACCCTTCCCACGAGGCCGACGCCCTCGCCCCACATGTTGTGGTAGGTGAACACCTTCTTCCCGTCGTACTTCCCGAGCGCCCTGCTGTAGGACGGTGCCCAGCGGTAGTTGAAATTGA
Organism: uncultured Methanomassiliicoccales archaeon; assembly: GCA_964533525.1. Lineage (GTDB taxonomy): Archaea > Thermoplasmatota > Thermoplasmata > Methanomassiliicoccales > Methanomethylophilaceae > Methanomethylophilus. The sequence continues at coordinate 5,787 of CAZHJV010000046.1, forward strand.
CTATGTCCGCATCCAGGGACTCCAGCGCCTCGGATATCCCGGACGACGATATGAACGGGGGGTTGTACAGATCGATCTTCCTGGATCTGAGACGGACGATGCGGTATCCGTCCACCGTCTCCTCCTCGGGGGAGTCGTCGGAGAGTCTTCCCGTGAGAACCGTCACGTCGTGGCCCTTGGCGGCCAGAAGACGGGAGGTGTCCGCCATCCTGCGCTCGATGCCGCCCTTGTACGGGTAGAAGAACGGATTGACGTCAACGACCTTCGTTCTTACCCCTCCCGAATCCCTTCTTCTTCCATTTCCTTCCGATGGCCACGGCCTCCTCGTACGCTTCCACCAGCCTTTCCGTGGTGGGGCCGATGCCGTAGGATTTGGCGGTCTCCATCCCCCTGTCCCGCACCTCCTGCGGGGCGGAGAGGGCTTTCATGATGGCGGATGCGCAGTCCTCCTCCGTGAGGTCGAAGAGATATCCGTTCTCCCCGTCCCGAATGAAGTCGGTGAATGCGCGGCCGTTGCCGCAGGCCACCGGGATGTCGCAGGACATGGCCTCCTGGACCGTAAAGCCCTGTGTCTCGAAGACCGATGCGGAGACGAATGCGTCGGCGCAGGAATAATGGTCCACGAGCGCCGTATCCTTCTGATATCCGGCGAAGACCACCCTGCCGTCCACCCCTTCGGAGACGGCAAGCGCCTTCAGGCCGTCCAGGGCAGGGCCCTGACCCACAATCAAAAGGACGACGTCCTCCGGCAGGAGTTTCATGGACCTTATCACCAGATCCTCGTTCTTCTCGAAGGAGACCCTGCCGACGGCGATCACTATCCTTTTTCCGATAAGCCCATACTTCCTGCGGACGGCCTCCCCGCCCTCCGGCCTCCTGGTGAAACGTTCCGTGTCTATGCCGGTGGGGACGACCTCCATGCGTCTGGGTCTTGCACCGACGGTCTCCGTCACCTCCCTCCCCGCACTCGGAGTGGGGACGAGGACGGTGTTGCATCTCTTCAGCAGCTGCCTCAGATAGACGGAGGCGGAGCCGACGAGCATGCCTGGCGGAAGCTTCACGGGCGAATATCTGGCTATTACGTCTGTGACGAGGGTGTCGTAGGTCAGCACGACCGGCACCCCCGTGTTGTGCGATGCGACGAGCGCCTTCAGCGCCATGAACGCGACCCCGCGCACGTGGATCACGTCGACGTTCAGCTTCCGTATCAGGTCGGAGGTGTAGGAGGGGAACCATGGGATGAAGTAACCGGGATACATACTGAACTTCTGGGCCCTGAAGTAGTAGACCCCTTCCTCACGGTATTCCGGTCCGGGGTCCGGCGCGATGACGAACACCGTATGTCCCAGATCCTCCAATGCCTTCCTGGTAACCAGGACCGCCGTCACCACTCCGTCGACGGTGGGGCGGTAGCTGTCGGTCATTATGGCGATACGCATCTATCAGGTTCCTTCCTGCCAGCTGTGGATGTAATCATATTGTTCCGGGGTCAGGGTGTCGATCTCGATGCCCAGGGACTTCAGTTTGATCATGGCGATCTCGGTGTCTATCTCGTCGGGGACGCGGTAGACCTGACAGCCCATCCTCTCGTGGTTCTGGGTCATGTAGACGATGCCCATGGCCTGGGATGCGAAACTGGTGTCCATGACCTCCGCGGGATGCCCCTGGCCGGCGGCCAGGTTCATGAGCCTTCCCTCCGCGATGAGGTAGACCTTCCTCCCGTCCTTCAGATTGTACCTGTCCACGAAATCCCTGGCCTTCTCCACGGAGACGGACATGGCGGCGAGGTCGTTCTTGTTGATCTCGTTGTCGAAGTGTCCGACGTTGCCCATGACGCAGCCGTCCTTCATATTGGCCAGGACCTTCGCGGTGATGATGTCCTTGCACCCGGTGACCGTCAGGATGATGTCGGCGGTCTTCGCGGCCTCGGCCATGGGACGGACCTCGAACCCGTCCATCCTCGCCTCTATCGCCTTGACTGGGTCCACTTCGGTGACGGTGACTATGGCGCCGAGCCCCTTCGCACGCATGGCAACGCCCTTTCCGCACCACCCGTACCCGCCGACCACCAGGTGTTTCCCGGCGACGACGAGGTTGGTGGCGTTCATCCACCCGTCGAAGGCGGACTGCCCTGTACCATACCTGTTGTCGAAGAGGTACTTCATCTTGGCGTCGTTGATGTCCATGACCGGGAATTCCAGTTTCCCCTGGGCGGCCATGGCCTTCAGACGGATGACACCGGTGGTGGTCTCCTCGTTCCCGCCTTTGATGTTCTTCAGGGCATCCCTGCGTTTGGTGTGGGCCATGGCGATGAGGTCCGCACCGTCGTCTATGACGTAGTCGGGGGAGATGTTGAGGACCGCGTTGAGGTTGTTGTAATACTCCTCCTGGGTCTCGAATTTCTTGGCATGGACGTCGAGGCCGTACTCCTCCCTGAGGGCCGCGGCGACGGAGTCGTCCGTCGACAGGGGGTTGCAGCTCGCGAGACATATGGTGGCGCCCGCATTGGCCAGCGTGACCGCCAGCATCCCCGTCTTGGCCTCCGTGTGGAGGGCCATGCCGATCCTGAGCCCTGCCAGGGGCTGCTCCCTGCTGTAACGTCTGTCGAGCTCCTGTATCACGGGCATGTGCTCGTATGCCCACTTGAGCCTGCGGCTCCCCTGTTCTACCAATTTGTCCATTCGTTCTCACTCCCCGAATTCGGCCATCAGCGAATCGCAGATGCATTCGATCGTCTTCTTCCTCGTCTCCGCGGCGGAATAAACCTCGGTGAGGGCCTCTATCTCCGCATCCCTCCCCTTGAGTTCCTTCACGAACGCCGTTATGTTGGCAAGAGCGCGGGTTATCTCATCGGATATGGGTACGGATGCGGTCTTGGACGTCCTCGACAGAGGGTTCAGGTCTATGGAGATGACGGTCTTGCCCATGGCCCTGAGGGCCTCGGCCCTATCGCCGTCCTCGATCGGGACGACTATGACGTCGGAATCGAAGACCCCTTCCCTGGAACACAGCGCGCGGTCGGACGTGAGTCCGGGGATCCTCGCATCGGGATTCCTCCCGAGGACGTTCTCCGCGCCCTTGGACTCCATGTAGGAGATCAGGGACTCCATCCTCTCCTCGGTCCTGTGGAATATGTTGACCTCCATCTTGGCGGGAACGGCTTCGGCGAGGGCGATGAGGCCCTCGGGATCCAGCGCGACGGAGTTGCCGTTCATGCAGACCACGGGATTCCTGGCTTTCAGGAGGAATGCGGCGGCGGCCCTCTCGGCCGTCAGAGCCGGGGCGATGGTCTTCTCGCCCATGAGATAATCGAAAGCTTCGCCTCTGCCGTGGGAGATGAGGCCCGTGGGGGTCACGAGTCCCTCCTCCACCATTTCTGCGAGGTGCTCCCTCACCATGAGGGACCTGTAACGCGGATGGTCCTTGGGTACTGACACGGTCCTCTCGATTGCATCACCCCGTATTAATATAGCGCGCAGAGTCACCCGTACTCTATGACACTCTGGACGTAGGGAACCTCGGTCGGGACCTCCCCCGACTCAACACGGCGCCGGACCCCGTCCGCTATGTCCGCCACGGCCTCGGCGCGGAAGGTGCGGTACGCCGCGGGATCCCCGCGGCGGAGGGAGACCGCCGTACGGTACTCTTTTCCGCCGGCCTCCAACCTACCCCCGTTCCGTTCAATCATAAGGTCGAGGTCGGAATCCCCGAAATATCCGTCTATGTCGAGCATGACGGCCTCCATGAGGGAGCCGATGTCCGCATACTCCTCGCCCATGTACACATAGACCATGATGTCCGGCCTTCGGATATCGATATTTCCCATACCGCGGGAATACCCTCCGGCATACGCCGGAGGGAAATGCTCCGCCGGCTCAGGATCTCCTCTTGAGGAAGATGAATCCGGCGGCGCCGACGGATACAAGGACCGCCGAGACCGCGGCAGCCAGCGACACGGCCGCATCGGCATCGGAGCCGGAGAGGACGCTTCCGCCGACCGAGGAATGCTCGGTGAACACGGCCGTGAAGACCGCATCGGAATCACCGAGCGTCATTCCTGCGGTGAAGCCCTTCCATCCGGAGAAGGTATACGTATATGTCCCGTCGGAATCCTTGGCCGGGGTATCGGAAGGCGCAGCGATCGTCTTGCCGTACTCGAGGTCGTATCCATAGAATTCGGAACCGTCCTCCAGGACGAACGACACATGGTACGTGTTGGGAGTGTACACCGCATAGACGGTCCTGTCCACGTAGTCGCGGGAGTATGCCTCCCACACGGCGGAATATCCTGTCTTCGCAGTGATGCCGGGCGCGACGATGACGCCCGTATCGGCGGTGTAGGTGACCTCCGTCTGCTTCGTTCCGTCGTCGAATGTCAGGGTGCACACGATCATGGTGTAGACGGCCGAGACCCTCTGGGTCTCGGAATACTCCAGTTCGTAGGATTCCCACACTCCGGCGTAACCGGTCTTCTCGGTGACGGCGGGGACTGTGAAGACGGGATTCGCCCTCGTATAGGTGACGGAGGTCTTCTTGGTCCCGTCGTCGAAGACTATCGTGTAGACTCCGGGGTCCGCACGGTACGTGTACGTGAGGACGTTGGCATCGGCGTCCTCGGTGATTGTCAGGGACGATGCGTCGGGCGTGAAATAGCCTGATACGGAGACGGGCGCGATGCTCACGACGGAACCGTAATCGGCGGTACCGGTGACGGGATCGGCGATCTCGTTCCCCGAAGTGTCGAGGAATCTGACCGTATAAGCGACCTTGACAGGCGTCGCAGTGAAGATCGCCGTGAAGACGGC
>CAZHJV010000047.1:0-10484 GCA_964533525.1 uncultured Methanomassiliicoccales archaeon
CAACAAAATCGATGAATTCTCAAACCGAGTCAGCAATTATGTATGGTACATTTGCTCGGAAACTTGTGCTGTAACATGCGGTTCTTTTTATAATCGATGAGACGATATGCAAGGTATGGAAGAGGGTATGAAGAGAATGAAAATCCCGATAGGGCTCGACGATTTCAAGGAGGTCCGCGAAAAGAATTACTATTTCGCCGACAAGTCCGAACTTATCTCCGACATCATCGAAAGCCGATGCAAAGTACTTTCCATCACAAGACCCAGACGCTTCGGGAAGTCCCTCAATCTCTCCATGCTCGATGCGTTCTTCAATCTCAAATACAGCGGGAACGATTGGTTCGACGGACTGAAAATAAACAGCCGCCCCGAAGCTGAGAAATATCGGAACTCCCACCCTGTCATCTGTCTGAACATGAAGGATCTGAACGACTCGGATTTCGAAGAGTTTCTTCTGGGCTTCAGATATATGATAGAGGGCGTGTGTTCCAATTTCGAATATCTGCTCGGAACCGAAGGCACACCTTCCGTACTGCGCAGGAACTTCCAGAACATAATCTCCGGCAATTCGGATGCCGTTCTGATGAAGATGTCGATAGGAGTGCTGTGCGAACTGTTGGAGATACACCACGGCGTGAAACCGATCGTCCTCATCGACGAGTACGACCACCCGATTAACGGTTCGTTCGGTAAGGATACCCAGGAGAAGATACTGGAATTCCTCCGCGGATTCTATTCGATGACGCTCAAAAGCAACGCCCATCTGGAATTCGCCGTACTGACGGGGATCATGCAGGTTGCCAAGGAGGGCATCTTCTCCGGATTGAACAATCTGAAAGTGGACAATATCTTCGATATCAAATTCGATGAAAGATATGGTTTCACGGAGCCCGAAGTGAAGGAACTCTGCTCATACTATGGTCATCCCGAGAAGTTCGATGAGGCGAAGGAATGGTACGACGGGTACAGGTTCGGCAACGCCGACATCTACAACCCCTGGAGCGTCCTGAATTATGTCGGTTCCGATTTCATTCCGAAAAAATATTGGGCAGGGACCAGCGGGAACGATATCATCGATACCCTCCTGGAGAACGCCGACAAGGAAACTTTCAGAGATCTGTCCATCCTCGGAAACGGGGAAACGGTACTGAAAACCCTGACCCAAACCGTCGCCATGAGCGATTTGAAGAACAAACCGAATGCGATATTCTCGGTTCTTGCGGTGGCAGGGTATCTCAACGCAGTGCCTGCGGAAAAAAGGGACTCTTATCTCCTGTCAATTCCCAACCGCGAGATGTATTCGGTGTTCTACGACCACATACAGGCGTTCGCATTCTGCAGTAATGCGGATCCCTATGAGGACTTCCTCGACGCATTGGAAGCGGGGGATGTAGAAGGAGTCCAGAGCGGCATAGGCGACATCCTTTCCGAGAAGTACCCGTTCCTTTTGCTGAAAGACGAAGGGGATTACCACCTCATCCTCGCTACCATAGTTCTCGGAAGGGAAGGGAGATATAGAATATCGATCGACCGCGAATCCGGCAACGGAAGACCTGACATACTCATGGAGAGCAGGCATCCGAAATACCCGAACATCGTCGTCGAGATTAAGAAAGCTCAGAGTGACGGTGCCGCAGAATTGGAACGTCTGGCACATGAGGCCTTGGAACAGATCAAGGAGAAGGACTACTGCAGGGGCCTCAAGGGAATGACTCTCCTGTACGGCATCGCCGTCAGAGGGAAAGATGCCAAAGCCCTCCTTGAGAAAATCGCCTTCTGATTACTCCGACTCAGTCTGAATAGGCGGAAAACATCGTTTTCCGTATACGGTTCCCGCTGCTGCACCGTGTTTCTATGCAATCCATGCGTGCGCACGTTTATTATAACCGGGACGGTACGGGAGTACGATAACAATGAGCGACGAGTGGATCAAGATCGCGGCTCCCGCGACGACCTCCAACATAGGTGCCGGTTTCGACACATTCGGACTCGCAATCCATGAACCCTACGACGTGATCGAAGGAAGGAAGATCCCGTCGGGCATAGTGATATCGGACATACAGGGGCCCGGCGCGGAGACCATCACCCGCGACCCCGAGAAGAACTCCGTCACCATCGCCGCGGCGGAGGTCCTCAGGAGGGCGGGTGCCGATTTCGGCCTCGAGGTGAAGATCACCAAAGGCATCCGTCCCTGCTCCGGCATGGGTTCTTCCGGTGCATCCGCCGCCGGGGGCGCATATCTGGCACATATCCTCACAGGAGAGAAACTCTCGGTGAGCGAAGTGATCATGTGCGCTGCTGCGGCCGAGGGGTACACCTCCGGTTCCATCCATGCGGACAACGTCGCGCCCTGCATTCTCGGGGGATTTACGATCATCAGGTCGTACGAACCCTTCGAGGTCCTCAGAGTCGAACCGCCGAAGAACCTCGGCCTCGTGGTCGCCCTGCCCGACGTCCTCGTCGCCACCGCCGATGCGAGGAAGGTCCTGCCCCATGAGGTGCCCGTCAAGGACCTCGTGTTCCACGTGGGGCACTCGTCGTCCCTCGTATATGCGATGATGTCCGGGGATCTCCCCCTCATCGGGAGATCCGTCGCAGACATGGTCTTCGAGCCTGCGCGCGCATCCCTCGTCCCCCACCTGAAGGAGGCCGAGAAGGCTGCGATGAACCACGGTGCGATAGCCTCCTTCCTGGGAGGTTCCGGGCCGTGCGTCATGTCGTTCTACGACAAGGATACGCACAAAGGCGAGATCATCGCCGAGAGCGTGAAGAAGGTATTCGCAGACAGCGGTATGAAATGCGATGTATGGGTGACCGATTGCGGCACCGGGTGCAGGAGGATTTGAAATGGCTAACCATAAAGTTGTATGTTGGATGTGCGGAGCAGAGGTAACGGACCCTTACGTCAACCTGTGCCCCAAGTGCGGCGGTCTCCTGACCGTCAAGATGGACCTTTCCGAGGTCCGCGGGATGAACCCCGAGGACCTCCGCAAGACGCAGATCGGAGTATGGAGATACGCCCCGTTCATGCCCGTGGACCCCGCCCACAAGGTATCCATCCAGGAGGGCGGAACGCCCCTCTACAGGACCGAGGCCCTCGGCGCCGAAGTCGGAGTCCCCAACGCATATGTGAAGTTCGAGGGACTGAACCCCACCGGATCCTTCAAAGACAGGGGTATGACCATCGGCGTCTCCCATGCCAAGGAACTCGGGGCCACCGTCGTCGGATGCGCCTCCACCGGGAACACCTCGGCCGCACTCTCCGCATACGCTTCCAAGGCCGGCATGAAGTGCGCCGTGTTCCTCCCCTCCGGGAAGGTCGCCATGGGAAAACTCGCCCAGGCCCTGTTCTTCGGAGCGAAGGTCCTGTCCGTGGACGGGAACTTCGACGATGCCCTGGCGCTCGCCAGGAAGATGGCCGAGGAGAGGAAGCTGTACCTGCTGAACTCCATCAACCCCTACCGCCCCGAGGGACAGAAATCCGTCCTGTTCGAGATCTGGGACCAGCTCGGATTCAAGATGCCCGACAGGGTCATCCTCCCCGTCGGGAACGCCGCCAACATCTGGGCGGTCTACAAGGCGTGCATGGAGCTCAAGGAGGCCGGATGGATCGACAAGATTCCGAAGCTCACGGGCATACAGGCCGCCGGAGCGTCCCCCGTCGTGAGGGCGTTCGAGGCCGGGGCGTCCGACTTCATCCCCGAGGAGAACCCCGAGACCGTCGCCACCGCAATCAGGATCGGCAACCCCGTCAGCGGGAAGAAGGCCCTCAAGGCCATCTACGACACCAAGGGATACGCCGTCGCCGTCAGCGACGACGAGATCATCAGGGCGCAGCTCCTCCTCGGAAGGAAGGAGGGCGTGTGCGTGGAGCCCGCATCCGCCGCATCCGTTGCCGGACTGAAGAAGCTCAGGGAGATGGAGATCATCGATGCGGACGAGACCGTCGCGTGCATCTGCACCGGGAACGGACTCAAGGATCCGGACACCATCCTCGCCAACGTTCCCAAGCCCATCCCCTGCCAGAATTCCGTGGCGGATGTCGAGCGCATCCTCGCCCAGAACTGAAGGAAACCTTTTCCGGGGGAGCCATCCCCCGGAACCAATTCCGCTTACCGTCCGAGAAGGGAGAGATGTGCCGGTATCCTCCGACGATGTTTTTCTGGATATGCTGACCGACGGCAGGGAACTCAGGTGGATGAAACGCGCCCTGACCGACAAGTCCTACAAGAAGGTGGAGAACAGGAACGTCCCCGGCAACGGTACGACCAACGCCGACCTTGCAACCTACGGCGATGCCCTTCTGAAATTCGCATTGTGTTCCGTTCTCCTCGACGGGTCGGACCAGCTGAGCGTCTCCAAGGCCCATTACGAGTCCGATAAGACCCTCGTGACCGTCATAGGGAAACACTACGACATAATCCGCTATCTCCAGTACGACAGGGACGACAAAAAGATCGCAAGGGATTACAACTGGTCCCCCGGGAGCGGGAACACCGACCGCGGACACAAACATATCGCCACGGCGGTGGAGGCGGTCCTGGGTGCGATATACAAGGAGCACGGGGACATGGACGAGATAATCGGGATCGCCCGTTCATGGGTCGGCATGGTGGATGAGAACGACCGCATAACCGATGCCGTCAGACAGCACCGGTGAGCCGGGACCCGCAAAGACCCAGAAGGTATTTTTTCAGATTTTCCGCAGTGCTTCTGCGGAGAAGGATTCCGGTACAAGGTCCCTCCATAGACGGGAATCCGTTCAGATACAGGCTGCCGCACAGGGGCCGGCAGATCTTTTCCCGAATCCGCCGAAGGTGCACGCGTCACATCTGGCCGCCGGAGAATGAGTCGATGTTCTTCTGCTGGTTGCCGAGTTTCTCGTCCATCTCGGCCGCCATCTTCTCCAGCATGTACTCGGCTTCCTCGTCGTAATCGTCCGCGGGAGCCTCTTCCTGTCCGTGTCTGTATCCCGCCTGTTCCTTCAGATTCCTGGCCAGGGACGGGCCGATCTTCCCGAGGGCGGCGATCTCCGCCTCGGTCTTCGAGGCGATGTCCGCCCTGCATCTGATCCCCGCATCGTAGAGAATGCGGGCCCTGGATCTTCCGACCCCTCTGAACGCGACCAAGGGGATCAGTTCCTCGCGGATGCCGTATCTGACCCTCGTCAGAAGCGGTTTGATGATCCTGCTGGCGTCCGGGTTGAAGATGTATGCGATCTCGTTCATCGAATAGAGGATCCAGTCGGCCGAGTCCACCCTTGAGCGGATGTCCCCCGGGCCGATCTTCATGGTGTCGGTGATGGTGTCTTCGGACACCTCCTCTATCCAGTCCCTGAGCAGGACGGCGGTCTTCAGGTCCGCCAGGTGGTTGTCCCAGGAAGCGCTCCCGCAGTCGTCTCCGCATTCGTCGTCGAAGGTGCAGAGGTATCTTCCGTCGTATTCCGCATCCACCGCGTTCAGCATGTCCTCGTCGGATTTCTTGGGATACATCCCCATCACGTCGGGGGTGCATGCCAGAGCCTGCATGACCATCAGTCCGTCCGTGTCGTCGTCCATTCTGACGACCGCTTTCTTCAGGATGACGGCGGTCCACGGGTCGATGTACAGGTCCGAGACCCTCTTTCCGAACGGGAGGATCCTTATGACGTCGCCGTTCCTCTCCACCATGCCCTGTTCCGCGAGGAAGTCCACCACGTTCCCTATGACCCTCTCGATCCCGTAGAGCTGGGACGTGGCCCCGAAGAAGGTGTTCTCCATGAACCGGGCTATGCTTTCCTCCGAGTCCGCATCCCCCGTGGCGATAAGACCCAGTATGTGGCTTCTGAGCACCTTCTCGTTGCCCAGTTTGGATACGAGTCTCTCCGTGTCCTGTTCCACGTAATCGTCCATGAGGTGCTGGTAATCCGGATACGATTTGGCGATCAGGACGGCCTCCCCCCAGGGGTCGTATCCCGGACGGCCGGCGCGTCCGCACATCTGTTTGATCTCCATCACCGGGATCGGGACGTTCCCCGCATTGCTCTCGAAACGGGTCGTGTCCCTGACGATGACCCTTCTGGCGGGGAGGTTGATGCCCGCCGCGAGGGTGGGCGTGGCCACGATGCATTTGATCTTCCTGGCGCGGAATCCCTCCTCCACCGCACGCCTCTGTCTGTAGTCGAGGCCTGCGTGGTGGAAGGCTATCCCGCAGGAGACGCACTCCGCCAGTTTGACCCCGACGGATGTGGTGTCCGCACCGCCCTCGAGCATCTGACGGTCGGCGTCCGAGATGGAGGAATCCGTAAGTGCCAGCACCTTCTTGGAGTACTTGACGGCCACCGCTTCGGTGGACCTTCTGGAGTTGACGAAGACCATGGCCTGCCCTCCTCCCTCGATGGTCTGTTTTATGAGGGCCCACAGGGGGTCGCCGGACGGGGGGACCTCCTCGGTGCTGCGGTCTGCGAAGGTGATCTCCTGGTCGAAATAGACCCCTTCCTTGAGTTCCGTCGGTCTCCAGTCGGACCGGACGAGGTCCGCGTCGAGCCACATGGCCAGATCCTCCGCGTTGGAGATGGTGGCGGAAAGCGCGATGACCTGCATGCCGGGATTCCTGTGCATGAGCTTCGTCATGGCGACCTCCAGGGTGGGTCCCCTTCCCGGATCGTGGATCATATGGACTTCGTCCGCGATGATGAGTCCCAGCCCCTCGATCCATCTGTTGCCGTGGCGGATCATGGAATCGGCCTTCTCGGAGGTGGCTATGACGATGTCCGCATCGGACACGTCGTCGTCCCTGTCGGGATCCCCGGTGGTCATCACGACGCGGATACCCAGATCCCTGAATTTGGCGAGGTCGTCCCTCTTTTCGGAGGCGAGCGCCTTGAGGGGTACGATGTAAAGGACCCGGCTGTGCCTCCTCAGGACCATGTTCAGGGCGGGGATGAATCCGACGAGGGATTTTCCGCTGGCCGTCGGCACCGCCGCGACGAGGTTCCTCCCGGAGAGGGCCTTGGGGATGGCCTCCGCCTGAGGGGGATACATCTCGTCGAAACCCTGTCCCGCGAGAGCATCCCTCAGGACGTCCGGGATATCCAGGTCTCTGAACTTCATGCCGTGCCCCAGAACACGGACTGTTATAACCGTTTCGAGCACGCCCCGGAATGCCCGTTTCCGCTTACATTCTTATTCTTTAAATACAAAGGCGGATTGCTGGAAGACGATGAAAACACGCAGCACGGTATTTGCCGCAACCGTGGCGGCGATTGTTCTGGCGGTGTCGTTCGCCGCGGCCGTTTCCGACGGCTCGTCCGCGGACGGGACCGGACTTTCCCAGGATTACTACTACGGACAGCTGAACGCCGACGAGCAGAAGATATTCGACCGGTTGGAGGGCCTGGACCTCGGCACCGTGGTCATAAAGAGCGAGCCCACCGTCGGGGGCGGGACGGCGTACTATATCGAGGTGGCGGTGTCCGGCATAACCAAGTGCTCGACGGAGGTCGCCGGGAAGGAGGCGGAGAACGCATGGGTGGCCACCAAACTGACGGATCCCATGGCGTGGTGGGCCTGGAGCTACGACGATGCGGGCATGGCCGTCAGCGGGGTCTCCGTGAGCGGTTCCGAGATCTCATTCAGGATCATGATGGCGAAACAGTACGCATCCGAAGGTGCGGCGGCCCTCAAGACCATGGTGGAGGAGACGGAGACGAAGATCTCCGAGACGGCCGAGAGCCTCGGCATCACCTCCTCGGACATGACCGCGGCCGACAAGATTGAGACCGTGAACAAGTATCTCTGCGGCAGCAAATTCAAGTACGATCCGGCGGTGAGCTCCGGGAAGTCCGAGGACGGGAACCCCTACAACGGGTCCGTGTACGGCGCATTCGTGAACGCCGTCGACGGGAAGCACGTCATCGTCTGTTCCGGATACAGCGCCGCATTCCAGGCGCTGTGCATGAAGGCGGGCGTGAAATGCCTCAGCGTGTTCGGCACCGCCGCCCAGAGTTCGTCCAACGGCCTCCATGCGTGGAACGTCGTCGAACTCTACGGCAAGGTGTACGGCGTCGATACGACCTTCAATGCGACCGGAGGGGACAGCACCGCATACCTCTGCGCCGGCGCCCTCACCGAGGTCGGGGGAGTCACATTCTCCCAGAGCCATCAGCCCTTCACGAACAACAACGTCGGAAGCCTATACATGGGTCAGTTCGTCTCCTACACCATCGAGGACGAGGGCTATTCGTGGCCCGCCGACGAGACGTTCGTGACCAAGATGTCCGAATACGCCCCGTGGGTGATAGTCGGGCTCATCTGCGTACTGCTGGCATACGTTCTCTGCTCTATCGGCAGGAAGGGTGATCAGCAATGAAGGCGGATGAGGCACATTCAAACTTTTTATACGGGAACAAACTAACTCAGGATGAGAAAGGGGGTGAGGGTACGGAGAACAGAGACGAGAAGGACCCGGTCCTATCCGACGTCACCGTCGAGGAGTGGATCGAGAGACAGGAATTCAGGTCCACCAAGGATGTCGAGATCCCGCAGAAGATGTCCGACCGCGTCATCGGTCAGGACAGGGCTGTGGATGTCATGAAGAAAGCCGCGGCCCAGAAGAGGCATATGATGCTCATCGGCGAGCCTGGTACCGGGAAGTCCATGCTGGCGAACTCCATGGTGGAGTACCTTCCCAAGGAGGAACTGCAGGACATCGTCGCCTACAGCAATCCCGAGGACGAGAACGAGCCCCGTGTCAGGGTGTTCCCCGCCGGGAGAGGCAAGCAGGTGGTCGCCCAGCAGAAGGCGCAGGCGGCCGCATCGAAGACACAGAAGAACTCCTCGTACATGTACGCCTGCGCGGCCATCGTGATACTCGGGTTCATCGGGACCATCCTCCTGTCCAATTACTACATCCTGTTCATCTCGCTCTTCGCCGTCATGATAGTCCTCCTGTTTGCCAGGAACCCCGTCATGACCAGGAACGACTCCAGCTACGTCCCCAAACTCCTTGTGGGACACGATGCGGACGATATGCCGCCGTTCGTGGATGCCACGGGTACCCATTCCGGGGCCCTCCTCGGCGATGTGAGACACGATCCGTACCAGTCCGGAGGTCTCGAGACCCCCGCCCACAACAGGCTCGAGGCGGGAGACATCCACAGGGCCAACAAAGGGGTCCTCTACATCGACGAGATCAACACCCTGAGGATGGAATCCCAGCAGTCACTCCTCACCGCCATGCAGGAGCACAAGATGGCCATCACCGGACAGTCCGAGAGGTCTTCCGGAGCCCTCGTCAAATCCGAGCCCGTGCCCTGCGATTTCGTCCTCGTATGCGCAGGGAACCTCGACGCCATGAAGGGCATGCACCCCGCCCTCAGGTCCAGGATAAGAGGTTACGGATACGAAATCTATATGCGCACCACCATGCCCGACACCGACGCCCACAGGACGGACGTCGTCAGGTTCGTCGCCCAGGAAGTCCGCAAGGACGAGAAGATCCCCCACTTCGACAAGTTCGCCGTCGGCGAGATCGTCAAGGAGGCGCAGAGGCGTGCCGGAAGGAAGGGAAGACTCACCCTCAGGTTCAGGGAGCTCGGCGGACTCATCCGTGTGGCGGGAGACATCGCGGTCGCCCGTTCCGCCGGCATCGTCACCAGGGACGACGTCCTCGCCGCCATGGTCAACGCCAGAAGCCTCGAGCAGCAGATGGCGGACAGGCAGATCGAGGCCAGCAAGGCCTACCAGCTCTTCATCACCGAAGGTGCCAAGGTCGGACAGGTCAACGGTCTCGCCGCCCTCGACCCGGGAACCGGCATGGCGGAATACTCCGGAATCATGCTCCCCATCGTGGCGGAGGTCACCCCCTCGCAGACCAAGGAGGGCGGGAAGCTCATCGCCACCGGAAAACTCGGGGAGATCGCCAAGGAGGCCGTAGACAACATCACTGCGGTCATCAAGAAGTTCTCCGACAGGAAGATGTCCGACATGGACATCCACCTGGAGTACATCGGGACCTACGACGGTGTGGAGGGAGACTCCGCATCCATCACCATGACGACCGTCATCCTGTCGGCCATGGAGAATATCCCCATCCGTCAGGACGTCGCCATGACCGGAAGCCTGAACGTCAGGGGCCGTGTCCTGCCCGTGGGAGCCGTCACGGCCAAACTGGAGGCCGCCGCCTCGTCCGGGATAAAGATGGCGCTGATCCCCGCCGACAATGCGAAGGATGTCATGATCCGCAACAGGTACTACGAGACCATGGATATCTTTGCCATGACCACCTACCGCGATGTGGCGGAGTACGCCTTCGTGGACTGCCCCGAGAAGACGGCTCTGCTCGAGAGGCTCGCACCCCTCAACCCCGACGGGAAATCCACCGCGTTCAAGATCGTCCCTCCCAAGGTGCACGAGTACAGCGAGGAGGATCTGGAACTCGAGAAGAAGCTGGACGAGGAAGGGAAGAATCCCCCGCAGGAACCCGCTCCCGTACAGGAGGAGCCC
>CAZHJV010000048.1:0-10047 GCA_964533525.1 uncultured Methanomassiliicoccales archaeon
TGACGAGATGATCAGTTCCTCTCGAGGACTTTCACGGAGACCTTCTTTCCGCAGTATTTCATCTTGGGGACATCCATGAGCATCTTGTTCCCGAAGTCCCTGTGGACCTCCACGACGGAGCTGGATTCCCCGATCTGTATCTTGCCGACGGCGGCGTCGATGATCCTGCCCGCACGGGTCACGTAATCGGCCAGTTTCACCTTCCCGATACCGTCCTTCTTCCCGAGGCTGACCTCGAACCTGACCATTCCGAAGGGGTCGGAGAGCTGGTCGTAGTCGGTGACCTTGCGGATGGTGTCCTTGGTCCCCTCCTCGGCCTCCGGCACATCCCTCTTCTCGATGACCATACCTGTCCTCAGCTGGAACTCGCGGATCAGGTATTCCTCCTCGGAGGTGACGAACGATACCGCTATGCCTTCCTTCCCTGCGCGTCCGGTCCTTCCGATCCTGTGGATGTAGGTGTGGATGTCGTCGGGCATGTCGTAGTTGATGACGTAGGAGATATCGTCGATGTCGAGACCTCTGGCGGCCACGTCGGTGGCGATCAGGAGTTCGGTCTTGCCTTCCCTGAAGTCGTCCACGACCGCCTCCCTCTTCTTCTGGGGCATATCTCCGTGGAGGGCCTCCACCTTGTAGTGGTGCTCCTTGAGTCTCTGTTCGAGGGTGTCCACCATCTTGATCGTCTGGCAGAATATCAGGGCCTTGGGCTTGTCGAGGTCGAGGATCCTGGTGAGGGCCCAGGACTTGTTCCTCCTCCCGACGGAGATGTAGTATTCCTTGATGAGGTCGAGGACGACCTCGTCCTGGGAGACGTTGATCTCCTTGGGCCTCTTCATGTAGTCGGAGGCGAGCCTCTTGATGTCCCCGGGCATGGTGGCGGAGAACATGAGCATCTGCCTCTCCGGCGGACACTGCATGAATATGAATTCGATGTCATCGATGAATCCCATGTCGAGCATACGGTCGGATTCGTCCATGACGATGGTCTCGATTGAGGAGAGGTCGAGGTATTCCCTCTCGATGAGGTCCTTCACGCGGCCCGGGGTTCCGACGATGATGTCGGCGCCTTCTTCGAGCTCGTCGACCTGCTTTTCTATGCTGGCACCTCCGTAGATGGGGATGCAGACGTGTCCGCTGAACGCGGACATCTTCCCGAGTTCCTCGGATACCTGCACCGCCAGTTCCCTCGTGGGTTCGAGGACGATGGCGGAAGGGACCTGACGTCCGCTCGGTACGGTGCTGAGGATGATGGAACCGAAGGTGCCGGTCTTCCCGGTACCCGTCTGCGCCTGTGCCATGAGGTCGTATTTCTTCAGACCGGCCGGGATGGCGGCCTCCTGTATGGGGGACGGCTCTTCCCATCCCATTTCGTCGATGGCCTTGGCCACATCCTCGGAGATACCGAGATCCAGGAATTTCGAGATCATATCAATCACACGATCTGACTTCACAGTCTGCGACTTCCGCAGACAACAGTCATTTTCGGAGTCCGTATTGTCGGAGTTCATATATACGTATGCACTGGAATTTTGCTTTCCGGACAGGGACGGATCTGCATATTTTCGTCATCTGGCACATCCGTCCGTACTGCACAATGAATATAACTATACAAATGATAGTGTTAAATATCCACAGGGAGGTATCGGGGTTACTATGTCGATCGTAGCGATTGTATCGAGTCCCCGTAAGGGTGCGAACACGGATGTCCTCGTCTCCGCCGCCGCGGAAGGGGCGAAAGAGAACGGCAAGGAAGTGCAGACCTTCTACATCAACACCATGAAGGACAGGAAAGGGTGCCAGGGATGCGATGCCTGCAAGATGAACGGCGGGAAATGCGTCGTTAAGGACGACCTCACCCCCGCTCTCGATGCAATGAGGGATGCCGAGGGGATCATTCTTTCCGCACCCGTCTACTTCGGAGAGGCCTGCGCACAGTACAGGCTCCTGGAGGACAGGCTCTACGGATTCCTGAAGGCGGATTTCAGCTGCAGCTTCGAAGCAGGGAAGAAGGTCGCCGTCATCACCGCCGCCGGTTCCGCCGGAGCGGATGTCCTCGCGGACAAGATCGAAGGCGTCATGAAGAACTACTTCAAGTGCGAACCC
This sequence comes from uncultured Methanomassiliicoccales archaeon, assembly GCA_964533525.1. GTDB lineage: Archaea > Thermoplasmatota > Thermoplasmata > Methanomassiliicoccales > Methanomethylophilaceae > Methanomethylophilus. The sequence continues at coordinate 2,104 of CAZHJV010000048.1, forward strand.
GTCGGGAAGATCGCCGCCGTGACCCACAACGACAGGGACTTCGCCAAGAACAACTCCGACCTTCTGGCACAGGCCAAGGCACTCGGTAAGAAACTCTGATCCAGGAGCGGGCTTCCCGCTCCATTCTTTCTTTCAAAAAAACCGGGGGGAGGAATCCCCCGGAAATTTTTTCACTGCTCGATCGCGAGCAGGGCGTTGCCGCACTGGACGGTGGAGACTTCCTTTCCGTCCAGGGACAGGGACTTGCAGACGTCGAAGAACTCGGGCCCCATCTCGACGGTCTGACCGTCGGCCTCCAGGACCACCTTTCCTCCGAAGATCTGCTCCGCGAGTTCGTCCGCCGGGATCTTCCCGAGGGCGGCCACGATGGCCTTCGCCTTGTCCTTGAACGCAGGACCCAGCTTGGCATATACGGGTTTGACGGCGGTGACCTTCTCGACGAGGTCGGCGCTCTCGGCGATGGAGATCTCCTTCGCCCTGACGCCCTGCCTGATGTCCTCGGCGGACTTCCTGTACATGGCGGAGTCCCCTCCGATGATCTCGATCCTGGCGATATCGGCGTTGATGTTGATCTTCCTCTCGGCCTTCCAGGCGCGGACGGCGGCGACGAATGCCGCGGCCGCATCCCCTGCCTCGACTGCGTCGGCGTCGATCTCCCCGGGCTCGGGCCAGGAGGTCAGGTGTATCGATTTCGCTCCGTCGAATGCCGCGAAGCGGGTCTGGTAGACCTCCTCGGTTATGTGGGGCATGAAGGGCGCCAGGAGTTTGATCGCATTCAGGAAGACGGTGTAGAGGGTGTATTTCACCGCATCGTCGTCCCTGCACTTGACCATCTCCACATAGTCGTCGGCGAATATGTGCCAGATGAACTCTTCCGTGGCTTTCATGGCCTTGTCGAACTGATACGATTCGAAGGCGTCGGTGACGGTCTTCACCGTCTGCGACAGCTTTCCGAGGATCCATCTGTCGGCGGTCCTGAGGTCTGCGGGTTCCGCGGGCGCGGCGGTCAGGCCTTCGAAGTACCTTCCGACGAACTGTCCCAGATTGTAGACTTTGATACAGATCTTCTTCCCGCGGACTACGTCCTTCTCCCTGAATGCATGGTCGATTCCGAGGGAGCAGGTGGCGGCGAAGTACCTGAGCGCATCGGCCCCGTAGTTCTCCAGGATGGGTATGGGGTCGATGACGTTGCCGACGGACGTGTGCATGGGCGTTCCGTCGGGGGCCATGATGAATCCGTGGATCATGATGTCCTTCCAGGGCTTGGATTCCCTGATCTGCTCCGACCTGAGGATGGAGTAGAACGCCCAGGTCCTGATGATGTCGTGGGACTGGGGTCTCATGGACATGGGGAACAGCTTCTTGTGGAGTTCCTCGTCCCTTCCCCAGAAGGTGTTGTAGAGGGCGGAACCGGAGGAATCCATCCAGGTATCGAAGACATCGGTGCATCCGATGAGTTCGGTGCATCCGCACTCGGGGCATTTATCCACGGGTGCGGCGTCCTCGGTGGGGTCCACGTATTTCCTGGCCTGCTCCTCCGTGGCGCAGATCGCATGTCCGCATTTCTTGCATTCCCACACGGGGATGGGGGTGGCGAAGATCCTCTGCCTGGAGAGGACCCAGTCCCATTCGAGGGATTCCGTCCAGTCCTGGAGCCTGACTTTCATGAACTCGGGATACCAGTTGATCTCGTCCGCCCTCTTCAGGATGGCATCCTTGAAGGAGGTGGTCTTCAGGAACCACTGGGGGACCTGCAGGAACTCGATGGGTGCGTGGCACCTCCAGCAGACGGAGACCTGCTGGGGGTTGTCCTCCTGGTGGTCGAGCACTCCCATGGACCTGAGGTCCTCGATGATGGCGGCGCGGGCGTCCGCGACCTTCATTCCAGCGTATTTGCCGGCGAGTTCCGTCATGCAGCCTGCCTCGTCGATGCCCTTCTCGAGTTCCAGATGGTACTTCATGATCCACTCGAGGTCGGCCTTGTCGCCGATGGTGCAGATCATGACGTTCCCGGTGCCGTATCCGCGGTCGACCTTGGGGTCGGCGATGATCTTGACGTGCCTTCCGTATATGGGGGTGATGAGTTCCTTCCCGACGTACGGGGCCTTCTCCTTGTCGTCGGGGTGGACGGCGACGACCTTGCAGGTGCACAGGAGTTCGGGCCTGGTTGTTGCGATCATCATGTACTCGTCGGTCCCGGCGACCTGGAACTTGAGGTAGTTGAGCTTGTTGACGTTGTCCCTGTACTCGACCTCGGCGTCCGCGAGGGCGGTCATGCAGCCGGGGCACCAGTTGACGGGGAAGTTCGCCTTGTAGACCAATCCGCGGTTGAACAGCTTCACGAAGGACAGCTGGGTGATGCTCCTGTAGTAGGGGGCGTTGGTCTGATAGTAGATGGAGGGGTCCATGGACTCCCCGAGGATCTCGAAGTCGTGGGTCATCTTCTCGATGAACCCGTTGGCGTACTCCTCGCAGAGCTCCCTGTACTTCTGACGGGGGGTGTCGAGCTTCGTGATGTGGTGGAGTTTCTCCACGCGGACCTCGATGGGGGTCCCGTTCACGTCGAAACAGAGGGGGAAGAAGACGTTGCAGCCCTTCATCCTCCTGTAGCGTGCGGCGAAGTCGATGAGCGAATATCCTGTGGCGTGTCCGAGGTGGAGGTTCCCGGACGTGTATCTGGGCGGGTTGTCGATGCTGAAAACGGGCTTGTCGGACTTGGGGTCGAAACGGTAGACGGCCTCCTTCTTCCACATCTCCTCCCATTTCCTCTCGATCTCTTTTGAATCGTATGCCATGGTAACGGTTGCTGGGTAGAAGCCGAGAGTATAAATAAAAAACCTATAACGTGCGCGAAGGGGTTTGGAGGAGGGTCCCGGGGGACCCTCGTGGTTCAGGACTTTGTCTTCTTCCTTCTGGATACGTGGTTGTCCTTGCGCTCCTTGACCATCTCGCCCAGCTTCTTCACCAGGTCGTTGTTGGTCTGTATGAGGTCCCAGCCGACCTCCTTGGCGTTGAAGGTCCTTCCGTCGACGAAGAGCTTTCCGATGAGGCTGTACTTCTTCTTGTCTCCCGCCTCGTTGTATCTCGTGACGTGGATCGTCAGGGATTCCGGCGTGTAGATCTTGTTTATCTTGGCCATCTCGGAGGCTATGTCGGAGTACATCGCGTCGGAGTAGATCTTGTCCTCGTCGTCGAGTCCGCTGATCTGGACGTAGAGGCGTTCCCTCTCCCTGCAGGCGGATATCATCTCGATGATGTCGTACTCCGTCAGGATGCCCACCATCTCATCCCCGTCCATCACGGGCAGGGTGGAGATCTTCATACTGGCCATCATGTCGGCCGCGTTCTCCATGTCGTCTTCCCAGTCAACGGTCTTCACGTTGGTGACGGCGACCGATTCGACGGGGATCTGCGTGCTCGGGCTCTTGGATATGCCCGCCACGGACCTCTCTCCGGCCTTCCAGCCGTTGTCTATGACCTCCTTCATGCCGACTACGCCGACCAGCGCACCCGCGCTGTCGATGACCGGCATCGTCCTGATGTCCAGGCGTCTCATCGTATCCACGGCCTCGGACAGCATGGCGTTGTTGCTCACATATTCGACCGGGGTCGTCATTATCTCCCAGACCTTGACGTCCTTGAGGGACTTCATCTCCGCGGCTATGCCGATCAGAGCGGTCCTGGATACTATCCCGGTTATCTTCTTTCCGCTGACGACGGCCAACTGCCTGCAGTTGTTCGTCACCATGTGTTCGGCGATCTTCGTGATCTCCGTATCCTCCGACAGGGTCGGGAGATTCGACGTCAGGGACTTTACCTTGGTCTCCGGCGTTGTGCTCTTCTTCCTCAGTATAGTGCCGTAGCGCACCATTCCCGCGTAGCTCCCGTCCTCGACGACGGGGATGTCCTGGTAACCGGTCTTGCGCATAAGTGCCAGACTGTCGGCCAGGGTGTCATCGGGGCCCAGGGTCGGAAATTCCGTCTCCAGGATGTCCTTGGCGGACATGGAGTCGATCTGGGACTTGAGTATAGAAAGCTTCTTGAGATCTTCGAGATCCTTGATTCCCACTTTTTCTCACCCGTATTGCATATCGCGGTGCGGACAATATAAAGGTACGCGGACGGACGGGGAAATGGGACGGGATATGTGTCTTTTTTCCGTCTGGGTCATTGCGGAAAGATGTATCGAACGGGGGCGGCGCCCCCGTTCTCAAAAAGAAATAAATAGGTTCAGAGGTCGGAGAACTTCTTCCCGTCCAGAAGGTCGGCGACGATCCTTCCGGCGTCCTCCGCCTTTATCCTCTTCTGCTCGGAGGTGTCCCTGTCCCTGATGGTGACCGTGCCCTTGTTCTCCCCTTCCAGGGTGTCGTAGTCGACGGTTATGCACCAGGGGGTTCCGGCCTCGTCCATGCGGGCGTATCTCTTCCCGATGGTGCCGGATCCGTCGTAGTAGGCTTCCACGCGGTGGGTATGGATCTTCTCGCAGAGGTCTTTGGCGAAGGTGTCGAGACCGTCCTTCTCCATGAGCGGGAACACGCCGACCTTTATAGGGGCCACCTCGGGTGCGAGGCGGAGGACGGTGTAGTCCTTCTCCTCGTCGCGGGTGTACGCATGTTCCAGCACGGTGTAGAATATCCTGTCGAGTCCGTGGGACGGTTCGATGACATGGGGGACGATCCTCTCCCCGGCGACCTTCTCCTTCACCCTGACGACCTCGAACATATCGGGCTCCAGGACGATCTCCTCCCCGTCCGCGGAGACGGTGAGTTTTCCGTCGGCGGAGATGTCGGCGGGCGTCTTGGCGGATATGGCGTCGGAGACGGCCTTGGCCTTCGCCTTGAACATGGGACCGATCTTCTTCGAGTTGGGTCTGACCTTCTCGACCTCCTCCTCGCGGGGTTCGTCATACCTCCTGAAGTGGGTGAGGTCGGAGCCGGAGAACTGGGCGTGCCTCGTAAGGTCCCAGCAGCCCCTGTCTGCGATACCGGTGATCTCGGTCCACCCTATGGAGAGGAGGGCCTCCGCATCCCAGCAGTCGGCGGCGTAGTGGGCCATCTCGTCCTGCAGATGCTGCCTGAACCTGAGTCTCGCGGGGTCGACGCCCGCGCGCACCAGAAGCTGTTTCGTGGTCCCGACGAAATATCCCAGGACCTCGTTGGCGATGACATGTTTCTCCACAGCCTCCCCGACGGTCATCGTGACCGTCTCGGTGCCGGTGTTGGGGAGAAGGGTGAGGACCTCGTCCTTCATCTGGTCGAACCTCTCCCAGTGTTTGTCGTCGGGGTCGACGAAGAGTTCCACCTCCATCTGGTTGAACTCCCTCATCCTGATCATTCCCTGGCGGGGTGCGATCTCGTTCCTGTAGCTCCTGCCGGTCTGCATGACGCCGAGCGGGAGTTTCTCCCTGTTGTATCTATAGAGGTTCAGGAAGTTGACGAAGATCCCCTGGGCGGTCTCGGGTCTCAGGAATCCGACGCGGGACGATCCCGGGCCGATGTTGGTCCTGAACATGAGGTTGAAATCCTCGACGGGTCCGAGTTTCCCTCCGCATTCGGGGCAGACGATGCCGTGCTCCTCGAACGCCTGTTCGAGTTCCTTCTCGGTCATCGTGTCGGGGTTCTCGCACACGTCCTTGACAAGGTGATCCGCGCGGAAGGGCGCGTTGCATGCGGTGCAGTAGGTGATCTTGTCGGCGAATTTGTCCAGATGTCCGGACGCCTTGAAGACGTCGCGGGGGTTGACGGTCTCGGTGTCGATCTCCACGAACCCCTCGCGGCCTTTGTAAAGACTCCTCCAGATCTCCACGATGTTGTTCCTGAGACTGAATCCCAGGGGCCCGTAATCGTACATGCCGGCCACGGAGCCGTAGATCTCGCAGGACGGCCATATGAAGCCCCTGCGTTTGCACAGGGACATCAGGTCGTCGGATTCGTTGCTCAATCTACCGCCCCGATGATGGCACGGAGCACGTCCACGTCGTAGATCATACCCACGAGTTCGTCCTTGGTGCCGTGCACGGGCACCTGACCGAAGTCGTTGACCACCATCATGCGCGCGATCTCGCTGAGCGAGGTCTTTCTGAACACGGTTGTAGGGTTGGTGACCATGTAGTCCTTCACGGTCTTGTCGTTGGCGAGGTATTTCTCGGTGGCGGTGTAGAACAGGGGCATGACGTTCCTGAGTCCGACGAGCTTGGGGTCTTCGACCCCGAGCTTGCGGGCGGCGTCCGCATCGGAAATCTGGTCGCTGAACAGGTCGCGGTCCGTGAGGATCCCGACGAGGTTGCCCTCGGCGTTCAGCACGGGCACGGCGGCGACATCGCTGATCCTCATGGCGCTCACGATGTAGGAGAGGGGATCGCCCTCGTACGCGGTGACGCAGGTGGTGCGGATGACGTCCTCGGCCTTCATGTCGGTCTTGAGGTTCCTGATCTCCCTCAGGATGTCCGTAGGCGTGACGATGCCGACGAGCCTCCCTCCCTCGATGACGGGGAGTCTGTGTATCCTCTTGTCGGAGAGTATGGCGGCGGCCTCCGCCAGGGTAGCGTCGGGCCCGATGGTCACACAGTCCTTCTTCATGATGAGGGACAGCTGGTCCTCGTCGAGTTTCCTGAATATGTCCCTCCTGGAGACGATACCCATGAGTTTTCCGTCGGAGGAGCGTACCACCGGGAGTCCGGTGAGCTTGTTCCTTACCATGATGTTGATGGCGTCGTTGCGGCTGCCCGGAACCTCCACCACGATGGGGGCCGGGGTCATCACGTCTGCTACTGTCTTCATTTTGTTTTCACTCCGAGTTCCTGACTACGATGACGGGGCACTCCGAAAGTTTCACGACCTTCTCCGCCACGCTCCCCACGAGGATCTTCTTCATCCCAGTCCTCCCGAGGGTGCCCATGACGATGACGTCGTATTTTCCCGATTCGCCCGAGATGACCTCTGCGGGCACTCCTGAGAGGATCTTCTCCTCGGTCGGGATGTTCTTCTCCTTCCCCTGTCCGGATACGTACCCCACGGCGGCCTGTGCCGCTGCGTCGGTGGCGTACTTATCTTTGACATACAGGGCGGTCACGCGTCCGCCCACGGCCTCGGCCAGTTCGAATGCCTTGGCGACAGCGGCCTTGGTGAGTTCGCCGCCGTCCGTCGGTACGAGAATGTTCTGGAAGCTCATTTCGTTACCTTCTGATGTCCTTTGCGCTTATTGCCTCATATTATATCTATGATTGCAGGCCCGTCACGGCTTGGACGGCGAGGACCTCACAACCATCACAGGGCACTCGGAGCCCTCGATCACCTTTTCCGCGACGCTCCCCATCAGGGCCTTGCTTATGCCGGTCCTCCCGAGGGTGCCCATCACGATCATGTCGTAGTCCTTGGAGACCGCGTTGATGGCTCCCGCGGGGATGCCCTCGACGATCCTCTTCTCGAACCCCACGCCCGCGGCCTTCGCCTTGCCTTCGACGTAGGCCACCGCCTCGCGCCCCTCCTTCTCGAGGGTCTCGTAGACGTTGACTATGGCCGCATCCATGGGCATGTTCGAGTAGACCGATTGATCCACCACATAAAGGGCCGTCACGGTCCCGTCCACAGCCTTGGCAAGTTCGATGGCCCTGTCGACGGCGGGGTTGGTGAAGACGCTGCCGTCGGTCGGAAGCAGAATTTTTCCGAAACTCATCTCTGTCTCTCCATTTATGGGACGAACACCGGTTCCGCAGATTCCAGGGCGCCGCCGGGTGAATTCCCGCGGCACGGCAGAACCACCGCCGAATCGGATATTTCGAGTAATCTGGATATCTGTTTTGTGCGATTTAATAACTTTCCGCTTACATCTGCGAGACACTTCCAGACGTCTGCCGGGTCCCCTCCCTGGGCGGACAGTATTCCGGCGAGGGCGGAGGCCTCCTTCCTCATGTCCGGATCGCAGAGCATGGCGTTGTCCGTCCCG
>CAZHJV010000049.1:0-10040 GCA_964533525.1 uncultured Methanomassiliicoccales archaeon
TCGATGCGGCGTACTCCATGAACATCCTGAATTTCATAAGGTCTTTCAGATTGATGATCTGCGACACATCTCGGTTTATGTACGTATCCGCATAGTCTGAGTAGAATTTCGCAGTCTTCATTGAAGGTTTGTCATAAAGTTCCGGATAACCCCCGCGTACGATCATCCTGTAGACATCTTTCGCCGGGAGAACATATTCGGAGGATCTGCGGATGTTTTCCTCAAAATCCGCCTTTGAAGGGGATTTCGTCGCGGCCCAGGATCTCGCTGAGGCTGAGGGGATGCGATGCATTTCGATGATTCCTGCCCTTCCGGCCATGGATTGGGTTATGCCCTCTATCCGGCTGTACGACTGGCTTCTCGTGAGGACGTACATCCCCGTATTGGATCCCGTTTTGAATTTGCGTTCGTCCACTATGCCTTTGATGATGCTGAAAAGTTCGGGGACGTATTGAACCTCGTCGATTATGACGGGGGCGGGGCGCAATTGAAGAAACATCTTTGAATCCCGGAGGGCCGTCAGCCTGTCGGTGTCGCCTGCGAGGGACACATAGCCGAAACCGTATTTTTCCGATACAATCTGGCACAGGGCGGTCTTTCCGACCTGACGGGCACCGGTTATCAGGGTCACCGGTTTGAGCGATATACTCCCTCTATGGCCGTAAGAATCGTTCTGCGGATCACGATATTCAATGGAAATTGAAATAATTGTATTTTTTGAAGTTCAACTGCAGATTTTTCAAATATACAGTCGGAATGGCATGTGCCAGATGCTGTTTACTCTGATGTTATTCGATTCGGAAAACATTGTTCCTTGAGACGGTATCTGCTCTTTGCAATCGAATTTTTTTATGTTCACGCATTATGCTCAAATGACATTCAAACTGGGTTAAATGACATTCAAACTGAACATTAGAACGATGTTATGTGACATTTAAAAAATGAAACGGATCGGATTTCGGCAAGAATGATTCATGGGCGATAAATCTGTTTTCCTCCAGTTCGAATACCATCATTTTTCATATCTGGGTATGTTGCGGGATCAGCTGAAATCCGGTTTGCCCGTGGCCCTGGCGGTGACGGTGGCCCCGCGGAAATACCTCTTCTCCGGGGATACCTCCGCATACTTCTCGTCGGAGGTTATCTCGACGACGGGGTTTTTGGCCCCGTTGGCGGCTGCCTCCTCCTCCGCAAGGCGGGAGGCCTCCCTCCTCGCATACTCTAGTGCATCATGTGCCAGCTGGAAAGTTTTGATTTCCTTTCCGGTGAAAACGTTGCATTCGGGATCCTCTATGAGTTCGGTCCCGCAGGCACGGACCGTCACCGATACCGTCTCCGAGACGCTGCCCGTGATGGCCCCCACCGCATTGCCGATCTCGGAATGTTCGGGCAGGATGAGTTCCGCATGGAGATATTCCGCGACCCCCGGAAGCCATGCGCGGACGGGGGCGCCTATGCCGATGATCGGATGTTTCAGGAAGAATCCCACGGAATAATCCTCCGCATCCCCGCGGAGCACATCCCTGATGAGATCCGACTGGGATTCCGAGAGTACGTCCTTCCCGCTTCTGTCCAGCAGGATCTTCTCCATCACGCAGGCCGCGATCTTCTTCACCACGAGGTTCTCCGTGTATCCCAGGAAATCTTCGGGGGATACGGAGCATTTCGCGGCCAGATATTTCACTGCGGCCTTCGAGATCTCCGCATCGTACTCAGTGTAGCTTCCGTCCGCATGCAGGAGGTCGGTGGGTGTCACACCTATCCTTGTGACGTACCCTCTGCTTTCGAGGAGACCCGCCGGGACCGCATGCGGAGGCACGCCGAGGATCTCCGCGGCGTCCGATATCCTCGCCGGACCGTCCTTCAGAAGGTCGAGGAAGGCGCATGCGGTATCCGGCAGGCCGGTGCGGTCCTTCGTATGTGCCAGCATGAAGAATTCCGTGTCCTGTACGATGTCCTCTTCCCGGCAGTGTTCGGGGGAACGCCTGTCCGAGGCTCCATCCAATGACATTATCTTCTCCCTGATCCCGGGATATACAGACGCGGCGATGCACAGGGGGACCGCGCGGACGGGGGACAGGATCACATCCTTCCCGTTGACCGCGATGCGGCTGTCCCCTCCTATCCCGAAGGCCGCGACGTCCGCGGCCATCACGCGGGTGCGTCTTCCGCCGATGCGGGCCCCTTCGGGCTCCATGCGCGGGAATCCGTTCTTCAGTACGCCCACGTCGGAGGTGGTGCCGCCCATGTCGACCATGACGGCATCGTTCCTCCCCGTCAGGGTCTTGGCCCCGATAAGGCTCGATGCCGGGCCGGACAGGATGGTCTCCACGGGTTTCAGGAGGGCGGTTTCGTCCTTCATGACGGCTCCGTCGCCCTTGACCATCATCAGAGGGGAATCTATCCCGAATTCCGCCATCACTTGCTTCACCGCGGTGAGGAGTTCCTTTATAACTGGGATCAGGCGGGCGTTCATCACGGCGGTGGTCGTGCGCAGCTCGAACCCCAGTTTCGACGTGAGTTCGTGCCCGCATACGGTGGGGACGCCGAGGATCCTCCTGGCCATCCTCGCCGTGCGCAGTTCGTGGGACGGGTTGCGGACGCTCACGTATCCCGATACGGCGACGGCGTCCACCTTCCCCTTCATCTCCTCCAGCGCTTTTTTCACCGCGCGGACGTCCAGGGATTCCGTCTCGTTCCCGGACATGTCGAATTTCCCGCCGGCCTCCGCGTAGAATTCCGGTTCGGATGTGCGGCGGTATGATATGCCGATGCAGATGAGGCCGACGCGGCAGCCCTTGTTCTCCACGACGGAGTTGGTGGCCAGCGTCGACGACAGGGAGGTGAGGGAGACCTTCTTCAGCAGTTCCCGGTCGAGTCCGGCGAGGGATCCCCTGATCCCTCTGGAGAGGTCGTCCCTGGTCGTCAGGGATTTGCTGCTGCAGAGGATGTCTCCCGTACCGAGGTCGATTATGACCGTGTCGGTGTATGTGCCGCCTGTGTCGATCCCGAGTCCGTATGCCGTGTCCATGCCTCCGTCGGACGGATGATGCCCGAGTGATGCCCAACGGCCATTTAACTGCTGTTCCGGGATCACCTGTCGGTGATCTCCTCGATCCTTTCCTCGGTCTCGATGAACAGGTCCCTGATCTTCTCCCTGTATGCGTCGTCGGCATTCCAGAGGCCTCTCTCGATGGCCTCCTGCAGACGTTTGAGGATATTCATCATCGCGTAAGGGTTCACATCCTTCATCCATTCCCTCGTATCTTCGTCCAGAAGGAATTTGTCGGTTATCCCCTCATACATCCAGTCCTCTGCGGTGTCCGAGGTCGCACCCCACGCCATGGTGTATTCGGTGAGGTTGGCCATCTCCGCCGCGCCCCTGTATCCGTGTTCCTTGAGTCCGTTTATGAATTTCGGGTTGAGGACCTTGGAACGGAATGCGAAACGCAGTTCCTCCTTGGCGCTGCGGACCTTCGTCTTCTTCGGGTCCGAGCCGTCGCCCATGAACGTCAGTGCGTCCTTCCTCCCGTAGGCCCTGACGAAGGCGTTCATACCTCCGAGGTATTCGTACACGTCGTCGCAGTCCAGCAGGTCGATCTCCCTGTCCGGCATATTCTTGACGGTGACCCCGACGCGGGAGAATCTCCTGACGAATTCGTCCTTCATCTTCTGGCCGTAGTTCCCTTTCTCGTAGCCGTTGCCGCACCAGTCGATGTAGACGTCCGCCAGGTCGCCCACGGTCTTCCAGGAGCCGGCTTCGATCGCCTTGTTGACGCCCGTGCCGTATCCGCCCGGCGGGGCGCCGAAGATGCGGACGGAGTTCCTTCTGCGGGCCTCGTCCGGGGTGAGTCCCTCCGCGATGCCTTCGACTATGTCCTTCCTGAGGTTGGCGGCGAGGGCGTTGTCCTCGTCGTCCTCGTCGAGGGATGCGGCGAGTTTGACCGCATCGTCGATCATGTCGATGAGGTTGGGGAAAGTGTCCCTGAAAAGTCCCGTGATGTTGACGGTCACGTCCACTCTGGGTCTTTTGAGTTCGGAGAGGGGGACCGCCTCGAGGCCGACCACCTGTCCGCCCGTATCGGACCATACGGGCCTCACCCCGAGGAGCCACAGGATGTAGGCCACGTCGTCCCCTCCCGTCTTCATGGTGTCGGTGGCCCATATGATGAATCCGACCTCGCGGGGGAACTCCCCTTTTTCGGCCGTGTATCTCTCGATCATTTGGTCGGCCATCTTCCTGCCGATCTCCCACGCCGCCTTATTGGGAACGGCGTCCGGGTCGACGGAGAAGTAGTTCCTCCCCATGGGGAGGATGTCCGCGTTCCCGCGGGTGGGGGCCCCCGAGGGCCCCGGAAGGACGTATCCGCCTTCGGTCCCGCGGAGGATGTTCCCAATCTCATCGGACATCCTGCGGATATTGGGGACGAGTGTCCGGCACATGTATTCCACCGAACCGCGCAGGCCGTCTGAGACCTTCCCGTGCATGTCCTTCAGTTTTCTTATGCATGCGTCCGTATCGTAATCCGCGGAGCGGGCCCATGCGAGGAATCCCTGCAGTTCCGCATCGATCCTCTCCGCCGCATCGCTGTTCAGTTCCCCGGACGGGAGTCTTCCCGACGGATCGTCCAGGGCCTTCTGTATGTCCACGCCCTCGTTTTCCGCGAACGCGTCCCTGAGACTGCGGACCTTCCCGTTGTCGAGTCTCATGAGGGAATAGACCGTCTCATCGAAGTGCGTATCCCGGGGTACGCGTCCGAGTATATGCAGGTCGGATCTGACGAGGGCGTCCTTCACCTCGGTCAGATACTCGTGCAGGGGGATGATGTACGGGAGGAACCCTTCCGGTCCCGGGTCGTTCCCTTCCGTTATGCCGATGTCGTTCAGCATATTGTGCTTCTTCGCCGCCTCGTAAACCTCCTTCACAAGCAGGTCCACGCGTTCCCTGTCAGCGGAGTTCTTTTGCCTGAAGTACTCCTGCAGCGCGGTCTCGACCTCGCCGATCTCCTCATATTCCCCGGCGCGGGCCATGGACGGGGGCATGTGCCCTATGAGGACGCTCTCGATCCTCCTCTTGCATTGGATCCCCTCGCCGGGATCGTCGATGATGTAGGGGTAGATGTTCGGAAGTCCTCCGAGGACCACGTCGGGGTCGCATTTGGCGGACATACCCGCATTCTTCCCGGGGAGCCATTCTATGGTCCCGTGGGTTCCTACGTGGACGACCATGTCCGCTTTGAAGACGTCCCTTATCCATCTGTAATATGCCAGATACTGATGCTGCGCGAAGACGACGGGGTCGTGGATGTTCTGTTCCATCTTGTCCGCCGTCCCCCTCAGGGGCTGGTATCCGATGAACACGTTCCCTTTCAGGAGTCCCGGGATCACGATGTCGCCCCTGTCGACGCAGATCTCCCCTGGCGGGTCTCCCCAATCCTTCCTCATCATCTCCGCGTCCCACTCGGGGATGGAGGCGAAGACCTTCCCGTAATCCTTCGGGGAGACGAGCGCGGCCGCTTTTTCCCTCAGAGACTCGGCCGACATGCTGTCGAGGTCGTTGGTGACCCCGTTCAGGATCTCGTCCGCAAGGGCCCTCCCGTCCTCTGGGACGTTCTCCACGGCGTAGCCCGCATCCGACATGCTTCTGAGGAGTTCCGCGACGCTCCCGATGGAATCGAGGCCCGCCGCGTTCCCTATGACGCCGGAATTCGGACGGGACTGCCACAGGAGTATGGCCACCTTCCTCTCGGAGGCGGGTTTCCTCCGGAGTTTCGCCCAGTTGTATGCCAGATCCACGATCCTCTCGATCCTGTCGGGGATCGGGACCGCCTTCTTCATCCCGCTCTTCTTCGGGGTGTACGATATCGGCACCGTGATGATGTCCCCGTCGATCTCCGGGAAAGCCACCGACGAGGTTATCTCGTGTTTGTTCAGTCCTATCTTGTCGCTTTCGTAGTCCGCATACTCCCCGGTTATGCTCATCGAGTGGAGCATGGGGACGCCCAGCAGGGTGCTGTAGTAGTTGTCCTCGTCGGCGATCCTGAGGCCGGTGTGTTCGCGGGAGTTATACATGACGGAGAAGGAGGTGTGTACGATTACTGCATCGGGGATGGCCTTCCCGTTTTCCGTGAAATATTTCCTGAACGTCTCCTCGGTCCCGGTCTCGCCCTCCCTTTTGTACGATGTCGCGGAGTAGAACACCGGGAGGGCATTCATGCCCCTCCTTTCGATGGAATCCGTCAGGGCGTCCACCGCCGCCAGGTTGTCATAGATCCACAGACTCCCCGCGAAGAGGATGCCTATGGTGGGCTTATCGGGATCCAGGGTTTTCAGGTAGTCCTCCCGGGAGATGTCCCTGTCCATCCCTTTGTGGTAGTAGCCGTCCTTCCTCTGTTCGACGGGTTCCGGGGGTTCCTCCTCCAGCAGACCGAGGCGGTGCGCGAACCACTTCATCATGCCGAGGTCGTTTTCCGGTCCGCGGGATGCGGCATAGCGGGATACCTGCGCGAATTCCTCATCGGTGCCTCTGAAGAGAGGTCTCTTCATCACGGTGACCTCGGCGTTCCCGCTGAACACGAACACGTATCCCTTGCATTCCTCCAGGACCTTCTCGTATCTGCCGTATCTCTTGAAACGGGCCGTGTCGGACATGCAGCGGAGATATACGAGGTCCGCCGCACGGGTCCGCCGCGCCAGTTCCTGGTAGACGAGGACGTCGTCATCCGCATCGTCCGAATTTATCGCGTATATCTCCGGCTCTATGCCGTACTTCCTCAGTTCCTCCGCAGGTTCCGCCATGACGGAGGCGTCCGCCGACTGGAGGGAGATTATGACGATACGTATCGCTGCCATCGTTAGTTGGATGGTTGGTCCAATAGTTAAAATATCGTGCAGGGGCATAATCGGACGATACGCTATGTTAAGGATCGCGGGTCTCGGCATAGGCTGCAGGGACGGGTACATCCTCTCCCCGGCCGTGAAGGAGCTGTCCGAAAGATATGAGATAGAACTCACCTGCGGGGATGCGGTCTCCCTCGACGCGGACCCTGAACTCCTGGGGGATTTCCTGGAGAAGGTCGGTCTGTGCGATTTCATGCTCATACGCGTCCACGGGGACGTGTCCTATTTCCGCCATTTCCGCGAACTCACCGACACGCTGGCACATTCGAAGTGCTCGGCACTGCTGGTATGTTCCGAACCCGGCGTCACGGAGGAGTACCGCAGTCTTTTCAGGCAGGGCGACGGGGATTTCCTGACCCTCAGGAGACTGGAGGAGATCGGAGGGGACGAGAATCAGAGATCAGCCGTCCTGTGGGCCCTGAACACCTTCGCGGGAGCCTGCGAGGAGATTCCCGAACCGACGGTCCCTCCGGCCCAGGGGATATATGTGCCAGATGAAGGTTATGTGCCTCTCGGGGAGGGGATGGCGGCGGTCGGGAAGAAGGGCAGGCCGGTCATCGCGGTACTCTTCCATCAGAAGTATTTCCTGACGCACAGCACCTCTTCCGTGGACGAGCTGTGCCGCTGCATGGAGGAGAGAGGCGCCGAACCGGTGGCCGTGTTCGTCGTTTCGTCGCCCAATCCGCTCACGGGTTCGATAGGTCTGCGCAGGGTGGTCGACGAGTACCTCATGAAAGACGGGAAACCTCTCGTCGACTGCATCGTGAACACCATGGGTTTCTCGCAGACGCTCATCGCGGATCCGGGCTGCGGGACGCAGAGGACGGAGGACAATTTCTTCGCGAGGCTGAATGTTCCGGTGATACAGGCGATAACCCTCTACAGCGACGTGAGGAAGTGGGAGGAGAGCCCGTTCGGTCTTTCCCCGGCGGATATCGCCATGGGGATGGTCAATCCCGAGTACGACGGTCAGATAGACACGGTCCCCGTGGGCGGGGTCACATTCCGTCCCGACGGGTCCTCCACCGTAGCGCCCATTCCCGAAAGGTGCCGTATGGTGGCCGACACCGCTTTCAGGTGGGCTTCCCTCAGACATATCCCGGATTCGGAGAAGAAGGTCGCGGTCATCATCTACATGTATCCTCCGAGACAGGATCTGGCGGGCGGAGGATACGGTCTCGACACCATGCAGAGCGTTTCCGACCTGCTGCACAGGATGAAAGATGCCGGATATTCCTTGGATTGGGTTCCTGAGGACGGGAAGGAACTCACCGCCCGTCTTCTGGATGGGGTCACGAACGACGACTCGTGGAAGTCCGACGCGCAGATCCGCGCGGCGGCCGTGGACATGGTCCCGCCGGAGACCTACAGGAAATGGTTCGATGCGATCGACGAATGTGCCAGACGCAGGATGGTTGAAGGCTGGGGCGAACCTCCGGGGGACATCCACGTCCTCGGCGGGAAACAGCTCCTCCCGGGGATAATGGACGGGAACGTGTTCATCGGATTCCAGCCCGACCGTGGGAAGACGACCTCCGGCGCCTACCACGACGCATGGACCGCCCCGCCGCATCAGTATCTGGGATTCTACAGATGGCTGCGCGACGTCTGGAAGGCGGACGCCGCGGTCCACGTGGGCACCCACGGGACGCTGGAATGGCTTCCCGGGAAGAGCGCGGGGCTGTCGGGCGGGTGCGATCCCGACATCGTCCTCGGGAACATCCCGAACATCAATCCCTACATCATAGACAATCCCGGCGAGGGGATGCAGGCGAAGAGACGCAGCTACGCCGTCGTCACCACCCATATGATCCCGGCGATGGTGCGCTCCGGAGGATATGCGGAGATCGATGCGCTGGAGACCGCGGTACAGGCGTTCCTGAAGGCGGAGGAGTACGGCCAGGAGGAGAAGATCGTCTCGATCGCAGGGGAGATCGCCTCCATGTGCGGGAAGATGGGTCTGACCGCCGAGGCGGGCCTCACGGAGGATCCGACCCCCGAGGAGATCCGCGGGAAGGCGGACGCCCTCTACGACTACATCCTCGATGTGAAGGACGCCATGATCAAAGACGGTCTCCACATTCTCGGGGATGTCCCGGAGGGCAAGCTGATGGCTGAAACGGTCTACACCCTCGTCAGGAGCGCCAACGGGGACGTCCCGTCCCTGAGGGATTCTGCGGCAGCCGTCCTCGGATGGGACATGGAGGATCTCCTGAAGGATCCGTCCGGCATCCTGCCGGGCGGGATGCTGAAGGGCGAAGCCTCCGACGCCGCGGATGCCGAAACCTTCCGTCTCATAGAGGCGATGCAGAAGACGGATTTCTCGGAAAAAGAATGTCTGGCACTTCCCGAGAAGATGCTCGGGAAAGGCAGTGCGGATCTGGAAAAGAGCATCCGTTTCGTGTGCGGGGAACTGGTGCCTTCGCTCCGTATGATGGGCGACGAACTGACCAATATCCTGCGTGCGCTCGGAGGGGAATTCATCCTGCCGGGTCCTTCCGGGTGTCCCAACAGGGGCCGGGCGCAGATCCTTCCCACGGGCAGGAATTTCTATTCGATAGATCCGGACGGCATCCCCTGGAACTCCAGCTGGGAGATCGGTTCCGCCATGGCGGAGCAGATGGTGGAGCGCTGCGTGAAGGACGGCGGGACCTATCCGAGAACGGTCGCCATAGTCCTGTGGGCCACCGACACAATGAAGACCGGAGGGGACGACGTGGCCTATATCCTCAGGCTGATGGGGCTCCGTCCGGTGTGGACGGAGTACGGCGGGAGGGTGAAGGACCTGGAGGTCATCCCCCTCTCCGAACTGAAAAGACCCAGAGTGGACGTCGTGCTGAGGATCAGCGGCCTGTTCAGAGACACTTTCCCCAATCTCGTGGAGATGATCGACCGCGGCGTGGAGAGGATCGCCGCCCTCGACGAGGGGGATGAGGACAACGCCCTTGCCGCCCATCTCAGGAGGGATGTGGCGGATGCGATAGCCTCCGGCGTGCCTGCGGACGAGGCCCGCAGGGCCGCCTCCGTCCGCATATTCGGCGATGCGCCCGGGCAGTACGGGTGCGGGGTCAGCGATGCGGTGGAGACGGGAGAATGGGAGACCGTCGGGGATCTGGCGGACATCTATGTGAAGCACGGGT
>CAZHJV010000050.1:0-3704 GCA_964533525.1 uncultured Methanomassiliicoccales archaeon
CAGTTTCCCGCCATCGTATGTGACGACGAGGGTGAGGCCGTCCAGCTTCCACGATATCCACACGGGACGCCCCTCGGCCCATTTGACCAGGTCCTCCACTTTCTTGGTCTTGGCCAGGGACAGGGCGGGGAACTCGTGCGGTTCCTTCTGCCCGGTGATGTCGTCCTCGGAGACTCTGTTGGTGGGACTGTCGGGAAGGATCTCCCCCGTCTCCTCCTCCAGGGCCTTGAGGCGGTCGAACATGGCGTCCCATTCGTAGTCCGTCATCTTCTCCGCCCTGCCGTTGTAATATGCGTCGGCCGCGTCGTTGAGGGTGTCCACGAGTTCCCTCATCAGTGCCATCTTGTCTCCGTCCATCTTATTTCGCCTCGTACCAATCCTTTCCGACATGGCAGTCCGTTTCGAGCCTCACCCTGAGGTCCGCGGCCGCAGCCATCTCCGTCTGCAGTATCTCCGCCGCCCGGTCCGCATCGGCCTCCCGGCATTCCACCAGGATCTCGTCGTGGATCTGCAGGACCATCCTCGCATCCGGGATCTCCCGGGCGAGACGCCTGAACACCCTGTTCATCGCCCTCTTCATTATATCCGCGGCGGTCCCCTGGATGGGACTGTTCATGGCCGCCCTCTCGCCGAAGGAACGCTGAGCGAAATTGGCCGATTTCAGTTCGGGTATCGGTCTCCTCCTGCCGTAGAGGGACTCGGCGTACCCTTTCTCCTTGGCGGACGCTATGAGTCCGTCCAGGAAGTTCTTTATTCCCGGATATGTGGCGAAATAGAGGTCTATGAACTCCTTGGCCTCCTTGCGGGATATGGAGAGCCCCTGGCTCAGTCCGAAGGAACTTATGCCGTAGACGATGCCGAAGTTCACGGCCTTGGCGTTGCTCCTCATCTGGGGCGTGACCTCCTCGAACGGAACGTGGAAGATCTGCGATGCGGTGGTGCGGTGGATGTCCTTGGAGCTCCTGTACGCCCCGATGAGATTCTCATCCCCCGACATATGTGCCAGAATACGCAGTTCCACCTGCGAGTAATCCGCATCCACGAACACGCACCCCTCGGAGGGGTAGAAGCATTTGCGGATCCTCCTGCCCATCTCCTCCCTCATGGGTATGTTCTGGAGATTGGGTTCGCTGCTGGAGAGGCGGCCGGTGGCCGTGACGGTCTGATTGAAATTCGTGTGTATGCGGCCGTCCTTCCGTATGAAGTCGGGCAGTGCATCCGCATAGGTGGACTTCAGTTTGGCGCAGGACCGGTATTCCAGAACGTGCGCCACTATGGGATAATCGGGGGCCAGTTTCTCCAGGACCTCCTCGGCGGTGGAATACCCTGTCTTCGTCTTCTTGGACCCCTGTATCCCCATCTTCTCGAACAGCACGGTGCCCAGCTGTTTGGGGCTGTTGATGTTGAATTCCTGTCCCGCCTCCGCATAGATCTCGGCGACGAGCCCGTCTATGCGGGCCCCGAGTTTATCGGAATATTCCTTCAGTTTTTTCCTGCTGGCACATATGCCGTTATTCTCCATCGCCGCAAGAACATACGTCAGCGGCATCTCCGTCTCCCTGAAAAGCGGGAGCATGCCGGACTCCTCCAGGGATCCGATGAGGACAGGTGCGGAACGCAGGGCGGTGCGGGCCTCCGCGGCGGCGAAACGGGATATGTCCGAGACGTCCGTGAGCATGTTCAGCGTCTTTCCGAGGACATCCTCGCGGGAAGGGATGCTCTCGCCGAGGAAACCGGAGGCGATGGATTCCGAATTCCAGTCGCTCTTCAGCGGATTCAGGAGATAGGCGGCGACGGTGCAGTCCGTGAGGGAGGAGCTGACGTCCGTGCGGAGCCACTTCTGGAGGGATTTCGCATCGATCGCCGCGGCGGATGAGGCCGTAACTATGGTGTCCGTCAGGATCCTGCGCACGGCATCCTCGCCGGGTCTGCGGGACAGGAACACGGACTTCTCCGCGGAGCAGATGCATGCGCCGTAGAACACCCCGCCGCCGAAGACCGCGGATACGCCGATGTCCTTCCCGGCGAACATCCCGGGAATCTTCTCCGGATCATCGGATTCCTCGGACTCCTGCTCCGGTTTCTCCGGCTGCGCAGGCACCTCTCTGAAATGTCCCAGCATGCTCTTGAAACCCAGTCTCTTGAAGGTCCCGTACGCCTCCGGGGTGTATATGTCTCCCATGCGGAACCCGTCGGCATCGAACTCCACGGGCGCATCCGTGCGTATCGTCACGAGGACCCTGCTGAGCAGGAGGGTGTCGTAATCGTCGCGCATCGAGGCGGCCGCCTTCGGGGGTCTCACCTCGTCCGCATGGGCATGCGCGTTCTCGATCGTACCGAACTGTGCCAGAATCTTCTGTGCGGTCTTCTCCCCGACGCCCGGGAGCCCCGGCACGTTGTCAGAGGCGTCGCCCATGAGCGCCTTCAGTTCTATGAATCCCTGCGGTGTGACGCCGTAGGTCCCCATGACCTCGGCGGGAGTGTAGCGTTCGTACACCGTGTGTCCGCCCTTGGTCTTCGGTATGACGACCTCGACGGAATCCGTGACCGTCTGCAGGAGGTCGCGGTCGCCGGAGAGGATCCTCACGCCGTACCCCGATCCCGCCGCCTGCGCGGCGAGGGTCCCGAGGACGTCGTCGGCCTCCCATCCCTCGGCCGATACGATGCGTATCCCCATCTGTCCCAGAAGGGATTTTATCACGGGGACCTGCTCCTTGAACTCGTCGGGGGCGGGCTTGCGGGTGCCCTTGTATTCGGGATACATCTTGTGTCTGAACGTGGGGGCGGGAAGGTCGAACGCCACGGCGAGGAAATCGGGCCGGTCCTCCTCGATCTCCTTGTTGAGGATCGACAGAAAGCCGTAGACGGCGTTGGTGTGCGTCCCGTCGGGGGCGGTCATGTTCGGCGGTATCGCATAGAACGAGCGGAACAGGATGCTCATCCCGTCCACCAGAAGTACCTTCTCCTTCAATCTCTCACGCATCCGCGCAGAAGGGCGATCTCTTCGGCGTATCCCGACATGGCTTCCTGGGGGGTCTCGAGGATGAAGGGTTTGTCCCTGAATGCGGGATGGTTCACTATCCTCGCGAACGCATCGAGGCCGATGCTTCCCCTGCCGATCTTCTCGTGGCGGTCCTTGTGGCTGCAGAACGGGTTCTTGCTGTCGTTTATATGGACCGCCTTCAGTTTCCCGAGACCTATGACGGAACCGAACCTGTCCATGACCGAATCCAGATCGTTCACGATGTCGTACCCCGCATCGTACACGTGGCACGTGTCGAGGCATACACCGATCTTGTCTTTCAGTTCCACGCGGTCGATTATCTCCGCCAGTTCCTCGAAGGTCCTTCCGACCTCCGTCCCCTTCCCGGCCATGGTCTCCAGGAGGACCGTGGTGGTCATGTCCCCGGTGAGCATGCCGTTGAGGGCGTCGGCGATCATCTCGACCGCCGCCTCCGCGCCCTGTTTCATATGGCTCCCGGGATGGAAGTTGTAGTAGTTGCCGGGCGTGTACTCCATCCTGCGAAGGTCGTCCGCCATCGTACCGCGGGCGAATTCCCTCGTCTCCGGCTTGTCGGAGCAGAGGTTGAGCGTGTAGGGGGCATGGGCGACTATCTTCACGAAACCGTTCCTCTCCATGAAGGCGACGAGCGCCTGCGCATCGGCGGGATCCACCGCCTTCGCGCTCCCGCCGCGGGGGTTGC
>CAZHJV010000050.1:3714-9857 GCA_964533525.1 uncultured Methanomassiliicoccales archaeon
GGGGGTTGCGGGTGAAGAATGCGAACGTATCCCCGCCGAGGGAAAGAGCCTCCTCCCCCATGTGCAGATACCCCTTGGAATTGGACAGATGGCAGCCTATGTGTAACATTTCGTCAGACCTCTCTCGGCGTCCGGCCCCGGCGGACGCATACTGCGCTCCCCATCGCATTCCTGCGGTTAAATGATTGTAGGCAGGAATTGTGTCCTTTTTATACCCGATATGCTGTGAGAGGTGCACATATGTCCAACAAGGTGTGCATAGCCGTCATATGCGTGGCCGCCGCCGCACTTCTGGCGGAGGTCTGCATCCTTTATTCCGACAGCGACGGCGGCGGAAAGCCGTTCGGCCTGTCCACCACGGCGGCATCCGTGGACATGGGCGGAGTGATCACGATCACTCCCCTGGACTACACCCAGCTGGACTCCGTGACCTATTCGTCCGACGGCGGGAGCGCCATATCGGTGGAGCAGTCGGGAGGATACTGCACCGTGACCGGTCTTCGCTCCGGGACAGGGACCGTCACCGCCGAATGCGGCGGCAAAACGGCCTCTTGCACCGTGAGCGTATCGTATCAGTCAAGTCCCTACTTGCTCTGGGACGATGCCGAAACCCTATGCGTCTACAACACCGAGAGCAAAAACCTCGACCGCGCATACCTGGAAACGGAGACAGGATTCTCGACGGGCGAACTGTCCCTCTCCTTCAGCTCGGAGGACTATGCCGCCGTAACCCTGTCGGGATACTCCTACGGGACCCTTTCCTCGAACGGGTATTCCACGGGCAACTATCTTGCGGATTTCGGTTCCGTCACGATTTCCGTGACGGGACCCGGAGGTGCAGAGGTCGGAAAGACGGAATACAGGATGAATTCGAATACGGGCGAAAGGGCCGCCGTCGGTTTCCCGGTGTCCTCCTACGGCACATACTCCGTCAAGGCCGTTCTCACCCCGCTGTTCCCCGGGATGAAACAGTGCTCCGTATCCGGATCCTTCGAATACTGCGAAGGAGACGGGACCATCGATTCCAACATGGGATTCGTCAGGATGTACAATTGGAGGGACGGGGGCTCCGAATACGGTTTCAGCATAACGGTCCCGTACTACGAG
Organism: uncultured Methanomassiliicoccales archaeon; assembly: GCA_964533525.1. Classification (GTDB taxonomy): domain Archaea; phylum Thermoplasmatota; class Thermoplasmata; order Methanomassiliicoccales; family Methanomethylophilaceae; genus Methanomethylophilus. The sequence goes on from CAZHJV010000050.1 coordinate 4,822, forward strand.
TATCTGATGTACCGCTGCTGCAACTCGGAGAATTTCGGGGCCTACACCAGCGGCGGCAGAACGTATTATCTGAACTCCGCCGACGACATAACCGAAATGGCGGTCGGAGGCCGCGTGTGCAGTGCGATATCTGAAAAACTGAAACTCGTCTACAAGGGGACCGATCTGAAATCCGCCGACTACGCCCAGTTCATCCTGACGTTCGTGCAGACCTGTTTCACGTATGCGGACGATGCCGTCCTATACGGGGGAGGGAAGACAGCGGATGAAACCTCCGTCGATTACTGGGCGTTCCCGATCGAGACCGTATGGTCCGGCTGCGGGGACTGCGAGGACACCTCCGTCCTGTGTGCGGTGCTCCTCAAGAACGCCGGATTCGATTCGGGGATATTCCTGGTCCCCGGGCACGCCGTGGCGGCCGTCGCCCTCGACGGCTACGATGAAGACGGTGAGCTGGCACCTTATGCTGCACTCAAGACGTCATACGGAATCATGAAGAAGACCGAAGACGGGAAGACCTACTACGGATGCGAGACGACCGTCGAGAGATCGTTCGATATAGGAGTAATCAACAGATCCATGACCGTCGACGGGGAGACCTACGACTACTGCAATACCTCGGAATCCTGGTGCACCCTGCATCTTTTGTGAACCTCAGGACATCGGTTTCCCCAGAAGACCTCTGGATCCGCCTGAAGGACACTCCGTGAGGGTCGACACGAACTGCTGCGGGGGCGTATCCGGCGCGGCCCATGCCTGCACCCTGCTCTCGTCCCAGTATCTCCCGGCCACGGGAAGGTCGCTGGTCGCCTCCACATGATAATACTTCTTCCCGCCGAGGAGGTAATACACGCCGGCCCAGTCGACGTGCGCCGCGGCGAACATGTGTCCCTCCACAAGCACCGAGACGACATCCAGGTCCAGATTGTGCGCGATCGATACGTACAGATCCGTCATGCAGTCGCAGTCGCCGCGGCCGTTCTCCAGGACCACGACGGGAAGGCCCCACAGGTCTTTCAGGCCGTAGACATCCTCATCGTAGGCGTATTTCACATTCCCGCCGATCATAGCGAGGACCACGTTGGCGACGTAGGCGTCGTCCGCATACTCCGGGACCTGCTCCGAGATGCGGTCGGCGATATCCTTCATGACGGGGTCGTCGATGGTGGAATAATAGGGCAGATACTCGATGAATCTGTCCTTCTGGCACTTGCGGTAGTAGGGGCTTTCGGAAAGGTCCGCCTCGACGGAGTAGGACTTCGCGCCGTACGTCCACGAGAACTTCCTCTTCACCGGCACTCCTCCAACACCCCGTTGCCGGCGTACCTGCAGATCCTGCTGCAGTTCTCCGCAGAGATCAGATCGCCGATGAGTTCATCGGTCTTCGGGGCCCAGAACGACCTGTCGCAGACCACGACGAGCCTCCTCTTCGCACGGGACACGGCGGTGTTTATGACCTTCATCCCGACGTCCGTCTTGGAACTGGTGAACCTCAGCGGAACATCGCGGTTCACGCCGGCGTTGTCCTGCACGCTCAGGATCACGGTGTCCCACTCCCTCCCCTGGGACTTGTGGACCGTGAATATGCGGGTGTCCTTGTACTGCGGCATCTGCTCCTTCAGGGCCCTTATCTGTCTGCTGTACGGGGTCAGCACCGCGAAATCCTCCGTCCCGTCGGCCTTGATGAACGCATCCACGGCCTCCGCTTCCGGCAGGTTCTCCCTTTCTTCCCTGCTTCCGCATTCCGCATCTATGCAGACGATCTCCAGGGGTCTTCCGCCGGAACCCGAGATCCCGTTCTTGTAGACATGCCTGTCCAGGATCTTCGCGAGATTGGGTCCGAAACGGTGGGACTCCGTCAGATCGCATCTCGCGGTCTCCGTGAAATGGGGATCCGCGACATCGAGGAACGCCTTCTCAACATCCCTTACGCTGTCCGTGAGCATACTCTCGCAGAACAGGGCCGATTGCGACCACAGGAACGCATACTCCATGCTCCTGTGTTCCCCGATGAACTTCCTGATCTCGTCGTTGTCCACCGTGCACACGGGCGGGAGCTGTTTGTGGTCCCCCAGGAACGTCACCGGCACGCGGTTGGCGAACAGCGTGAGCGCGTTCATGACGTTGCAGTACCCCGCCTCGTCGATGAAGATGTGATCCGCCTCGAGAGCCGGCGTGGATGTCCCGCACCCGTTGGGATTGAATTTCATTATGTACTTCTGGGGGGTGCATGCGATGATCTTCGCATGTTCCAGATCCTTCTCGGCGGCCATGGGGGCCAGTCTCTCGATGTCCTTCTCGATCTCCGCCGCCTTTTCGGCTATCTCCTCCCTGGTGCAGTCGTCGTACTACGGGATGCTGTTCTTCGGGCGGTCCCTCCTGTAGAGCCTGTCCGTGGCGGCATCCAGCTGACGCTCGAAATTCATGGAGTTCATGTCCTCCACCAGATCGCGGTAGAGACTGTTCTGCCCGAGTACTGCCCTTATCTCCGATATGATGCTCTCGATCTGCCCGCTCATCTCGCGTTTCGCTTTGCGGTCGGTACACACCTTCATATCGCGGGCGAGGAGTTTCAGGGAACGGAAATGCGACGCGATCACATCCAGTTCCTTCTCCTGGACGATCTCCTTCAGCAGCTTGACCTCCTTCCTCTTCTTGGAGATCAGCATGGCTATGCTCTGGCCTTCGCAGAGGTACGGATAATCGTCGGCGAACGACTCGGTAGCGGTGCCTATACGGGCGATGTCCTTCGCGGGATCCACCAGTTTCCTGAACTCCTCGTCCGACCCCATGACGCCGAGGATCCCCCTGAGAACCTGTTCCACGGAATTGTTGGTGGGGGCGATGATCGCTATCCTCCCGCCCCTGCGCATGTACGCCATGACCGCGGTGGCAAGGACCATCTGGGTCTTTCCGGTCCCGGGGGCGCCCCACACGTAGGAAAGCTTGGAATTGAGTATCCTGCGCACCGCGTCCCTCTGCTGCTCGCTGGGGACGAAACCGGACGGGAACTCTATCTCGGAATCGGGGAAATTCGGAGCCTCCTCCGGATATCCGATACGGTCCCCGAATTCGTCGTAGTACCTGCGGGCGTTCTCGATAAGGAAACTGAGGTCGAATTCCAGACGCATTTCCGGATGCTGGGCGGCGATCATCGCGATGATCTCCGAATTGGGTATGGTGGCCCCGACGGTCTTGGTGTTGCGGTCGTAGAACGAATACTCCACCGCCTTGCTGTTCAGGGGGATGAAACCATCAATACAGAGGAACGCTCCGGCCGTATCGTCGATCTTGTCCTCCAACGTCAGGAGAATGCTGTTCTTTCCGACGAGTTCGTAGGATTCCACGCGGTTGACCACCGTGGCGGACCCACCCTGATACGCCCCGTATTTCAAAAGGTCCGACGCGGACTTCGTGAACACTTCCTTGATCTTCTCGGATTCCATCCTCTGTCCCCCATACGCTCAGTACGGAGAAGATATGCTGCAGAGATATATTTGGTAGGATGTTATTTCCGCAGAACGTCCCGTACTGGACGGGAAGGACGGCGGATCCCAACGGAATTCAGGGTCGGGAAGAAGAACATACGGATATTCTCGGACGGAGGAGAAGGCCCTCTCGTCGTGTACCATCCGGTGCGGGACGAGGGCGGGACCCTCTGGGATGCCTGTAAGGGGATCGGGTGCGGGGAATTCACCCTCGCGGCAGTGGAAGGCGCCGTCTGGGACAGTGAGATGACGCCGTGGCCCGCCCCTCCCGCCGCAGGCAGGAAGGAACCTTTTCCGGGAGGCGCGGACGTATACATCGCGGAACTGACGGAGGAGATAATCCCCGCAGTGTGCAAAGCGCTTCCTTCGGAACCGGAGAGGAAGATCATCGCAGGATACTCCCTCGCCGGCCTGTTCTCGCTCTACTGCGTCCACAGGACCGATGTGTTCTCCGCGGCGGTGTCCGCGTCTGGTTCGCTCTGGTATCCGGGTTTCACGGAATTCATGAGAACCAACGGAATATCGGACAGGACGGAGTCCGTATACCTCTCCCTGGGGGACAGGGAGTCCCGTACCAAAGATCCGGTCCTCTCCCGCGTGGAGGAGAAGACCGCGGAAGCGGAGAAGATCCTCCGTTCCGAGGGGGTAGACACGATCTTCGAACTCAACCCCGGAGGGCATTTCAGGGATGCCGTGCTGCGCACGGCGAAAGGGATAAAGTGGGTCCTGGAAAAAGACCCGGATAAGAAGAAATGAGGGTTTTGGGAAGGATCACTCCTTCTTTTCGGAGGATTCCCCGGAACGCCTGACCGCCTCTTCGGCGGCCGCATCCTTCACCTGCTGATATTCGTCCCCGAACACGGGCTGGGGAATGCTGGACCTCTGCCTTTTTATGTTGAATATCGCCGCGGTAACGAGAACGACTCCTATGACCATGACTGCCATCATAAGGTAGAACATGTCATACATGATCGCAAGGGGGAGCGAGATGAATATTCCGAAGAACAGCACCATTATGCTCAAGATGAGGAAGAGCTGCCCTCCGGTGCCCTCGAAATTCCTGTAAACCGACACATCCTCTTCCGTGAAGATGCCGAGGGACGGATACATCCTCGCGCGGGCCATATCGCTCTTCGCATTCTTCCTGTCGAGGACGGCGTCCATGAACCAGACGTCGGAGTAGGAGGAGCCGATCTGCATCGCCTTGGAGAGAAGTGCGCGGGCACCGGCGCCGTCGCCGTCGTGCATGGAGTATTTGATGAGTTTGAGCGTGGAAACGAGTTCGGAAGTGCGGTCCATCTTCACGCTGATGCTTCCGACGACCGCCTTGTCGTTGATGATCTTGCATCCGCAGTATGTGCAGAAACCCGATGTGAGGGAATCCTCCATATTGACAATCCCCCCGCAATGGGGGCATGTGCATGCGATAAGTGCCATATTCCGCAGCCTCCGGACATCCGTCCGATTGTTCTATGTGGCGCCCAATATGGGGCGTATTCAAATAATTATCCCAAAGCGCGTATGCGGGAAGATTGTTCCGAACGGATG
>CAZHJV010000051.1:0-9009 GCA_964533525.1 uncultured Methanomassiliicoccales archaeon
TAGTGAAGAAGAGGAAGGTCTGAAAACACCTTATCTTCCCGGGGGCTCCGCCCCCGGGGTTTTTGGTTATCTGGCACATGGGTCTCCAAGGGTCGAGAACAGTCCCGTCGGAGGGCCCTGAAACGGCAGCGTCCGACAATCCCGCAGCCGATGCCGGTCACCGGACGACGATGACCTGTCCGCGGTCGTAGTTCGTCCAGATGTCTCCGACGTTCTTGGTGTTGCTGGTGGTCTCGCAGTAATAGAAACGGAGCCCGTTTTTTTCATAATACGTTCCGCCGGGGCATGAATCCAGGGCGACCGATGCGGCCGCATGGCCGTTGTACATATACTCCGCCCCCATATACAGCAGGAGCGCGGTATCGTATCCCATGGCCTTCATCAGGGCGCAGTACAGTATGGACGTGTCTTCGCAGTCGCCTCTGCCCTCGAACAGGGTCTCCAGGGGATATTTCCAGTACTCGGTATGTCCGTTGTAGTCGCGGTCTAATTCGTATTCCGTACACAGCTGTACGAATTTGAGGACGAAGTCGGCGCGGTCCAGATCCGTCATCCCCGTACTCATCTCATTTAGTTTGCCGGCTATGATCTGAACGTTCCGGGAATTGTAGTTGATGTACGACAGGCGATCATTCGCGGTCTGGGGCGAACGGTTGAATGTGTGCTGCGTATAGTCCCGGTATACGGAGGTGTCCAGATCCCAGGTGAGGGAGTATGCTTTGCCGCCGAAGGTCCAGTGATACACGTTGGAGGATATCCCGTCCACGAGGAACGTCCTGTATTCGGAACCGTACAGTCCGTCCGTTTTCGTTCCTTTCACGACGAGTTCGTACTGTCCCGGAACCAGGCTGACGGACCAGCCCTGATTCCCGGAAGATGCCTCCACGACATCCCCCGTCCTGTCGTCCATGAGTACCATGAACGTCCCCCCGCCGGCGAACTGGGTCCTTTCTCCGATCGTGACGGTCTCCCCGCCGAGATACGGGTTGGAGGCCGTGGTCTTCGCGATCAGGACGCGGTCCCTGTGCTCGCTGACGGTCAGGGTCCTGAACGACGAGACCTTCTCCCCGCCGATGTCGTACCAGCCGTCGAAGGTGTATCCCGCGGACGCCGCGGCGGATACGGTCGCATCCTCGTCGAATCCGTAGGTGCCTCCGCCGGTCATCCTTTCGATACCGACCGTTTTGTAAAGGTTCATCCCGTATCCGCGTTCCGTTTTCGCATAGATCTTGCAGGATTCGGTCGGGTAGAATACGTACTCCGTATCTTCGGAGAGCAGATTGCCCTGGGAATCGTACCACCCTCTGAAGAACCACCCTATGTGGGTCCGAACAGACAGTTCCGCCCTGCCCCCCGGGGAGTATTTTCCGTCCCCGTAAGGGTCGGTGATACCCTCGTCGCCGACTATCTCCACGGATATCCCGCTGCTGTTTTTGTCGTGGGTAGGATAGAGGTCTTCCAGATCGATGGCGCCCGAATATGCCGCCCCGGCGACTGCGATCACCGCAACCGCGCCTACAGCGATGTACCAGTATTCCTCGAGGGCATAGGAGAGGTCGTCGAAGAAGATCCAGACGGCCAAGATTACCGCAACTGCGATTGCGGCGATGTACCAGTATTCTACGAGAACACCGATGAGAGTATTGAACAGATCTCCGAGAGCACGGGTGAGGTCGCCGAACATCGGATACGAATCGGCGAAGACCGGTAATTAGTTTCCGTGTATGTGCGGATTCGGTTCCGTATGTTTTTCGAATGTTCCGTAACTTCGTTTTCCTTTATGCATCTCCGAGCCCGGATACCGTGCGGTTGTTCTTTTTCGGAATTCCGTTCCGTGGCTTATTTCGCGGGGTTGGCAGGGGTTCCCCGTTATGCGTTCCGGTGCGTGCGGCGGTAAAATTCCGAACATCTGGCACATGCGGTTTGCGGGGGCCCGAAGGGCCCTGGGAAGGGGACAGTCTGCAGAATCTCTGACGGAAGGGTCGGGCAGCATTGCCACATTCGGGGTTCAGGTTTCCGCCTTATGTTCAATTTATGCGGCGTGCGGTATGTCGCCATGGGATTGAAATCCGTCTCATGCCGACACTTCACCGTTCTTTCTGAAAGTATGGCGATGGGGTTCGGATTCCATCATGGCTGGACACGGTCGGGGAACGGGATGCTGTCGGAGACCGTCCCGTTTCCCGACCGGAAAAACCCGTTCATGCGGATCCGTCCGCCGATCGCGAATCCGGTGTTCGGCTCACGGGTGCGAAGTCTTTTACCTTTAACAGACATATAGTACGGCATGTCCCCCGTCCCCGGCAGTCCGCACGAGCCCGAGAAAGAAGAATCCGTCCCCGGCGGGGCTGGTTGCAGGAATCGGATGAGCGTCTTCCTGCAGACGACCGGCAGGAAGGTCCCGCCCGTCAGGATCAGAAGCATGGATACGAAAGCGGGCCAGACGCTGTATGCTGCGATCATCCTCGGGGCCTATTCCGTCAGACTCTTCGCGCAGTACACCGATCTTATCCAGAAGTCCGATGCGGATTACGGATCGTTCAGGGATTACGACGAGACGGTTTACCGGAGTTTCGGGGAATATCTGGATTCGCACGGGAAGATGTTCGCATGGATCCGCGAATTCGATGGTTTCGACCGCGGTTCCAGGGAAAAAGCCCGGAAAGACGGGAATTTCTATGCGGGACGCGTTAAAGGAAAAAAAGATTACACAGGTTTTTACAGACGCTGCGTCGGTCTCATCCGCGGATTCTTCCCGGGATCCGAGAAAGGCACCCTGAAGATGGAGACGCAAGCCGCGGTGCTGGGGACGTTGGCGTACTCCCTGGAAGCTTCTGCGTCCGTGAAGACGGCTGCGGTGGACGGAATCGCGAAGGACGCCATCCCGGAAGCTCCTGCAGTCGGGAAGACGCCCGCAGGGAAATAGCTCTCGGACTGCTTCAAGAAAATGAACGAAGCATTCAGGGACGCCAATCCCAAGGTGCTGCCCGATTACACATCGTCCACGTACCTGGGGGAGCAGATCGCAAAAGGGGAGGACCTCGTCCACATACTGGTCGTATCTGGCGGCCGGACCAAAGATTACACCCTGTCCGAATACTGCGATGGGAAGATCGGAACATCCGATGACGTAGGGGAATTCCATGAGGAGATGCTGAAGAAGCAGTATCTCGCCGCACAGGTTCTGTCCGGGATCTCGATAGAACATACCGATGCTGAGAAACTGGAAATCCACAATTATACCTATTCCGTGAGATATAACGAAGATAAACCGCCGGAATTCAAAGAAAACAAACTGATAACCTCTCATGAAAAGGAAGTCCTCGGGATATCCGGGCCCGTTCCGCAGCCGGTCCCCCGTTCTTACGGCACCGCCGCAATTATCCCAGAGACGGATCCGGATGCCGTGCTGAGGGGTTTCGCGGAATTCCAGCACAAGGGTTTCCTCCGCAAGAGGCTGCTGTGCACGACCGTGAAGGAACTGCTCGGAAGATATGTGGACCCGAACGGCATCTCCGGGAAGATCCTCCCGCTGCTCAGGGAGGGGAAATCGGTTCTGGTCCACGGGTCGGGAGGGATGGGGAAGAGCACCCTCGCCTACATGCTCTACGAGACGATGTACGGGGAGTACGAGGCGGACAGGTCCCGCCCTGTCCCCATCCTCGTCAGCCCCCGCGTGTTCGCCGGCGGCGGTCCGGAGTCGGGGGACCTCATCGCCGCGGTTATGCGGGACAGCAAGTTCCAGCAGGAGCAGGTCCGGGACACCTCCGGCATACGCCGGGACGGTGTGATCCTATTCATCGACGCCATTGACGAGTATCTCAGACCCGGATCGGAGGATCTGGACAATCTGATGGTGTATACAGACGGGTACCGGATGCTTGTCACGGGACGCACGGAGATCTGCCGCGACATATCGGGAGATTTCGAGGAGAACCAGGTGTTCGATCTGGGCGGGTCGGTCGGCGAGCAGACGGTCATAGACATCTACGGCAGATATCTGAATGGGTCTGCGGACGGCGCCCGGGACCTCATCGACAGCCTCGGCGGCATGGATTCCGCCCCGCTGATCGCGGCGATGACCGCCACCTACCTTTCCGACAACCCGTCGGTCGATTACGTGAACGGCAGACCCGTCCGCGGTTCGCTGTACAAATACCTGATAAGCAGGATCCTGGAGGACAGGTTCAGGACCGAGTCCGATCCAGAGGATGCGGTGTCCGACGGGATGAGGATCCTGTCCGAGTACGCATGGCTGAGGAGCCTTTATCCGGGCATGGATTACGGGGAGAGGGTCAGGCAGACTGCCGAGAGGACCGGTTCCGACAGGAAGGTGTGCAAGAAGGTCATAGACAAATTCACCGATTCCGGGAATCCGGACCGTCCTTTCCTGCATACGTCGGTGCAGGATTACCTCCTCGCGAGGTGGATCGTGGACCAGTCGTTCGCGGCCGCTCCGGACGGCTGTTTCATGGAGGTCATGTTTCCCACGGACGTGCAGAGGTTCCTGGGCGATATCATCAGGGTCACGCCGGGGCTCGCGGTGCGGATCGTGGATTTCTGCAAGAGGATGATCGCGGAGAGCGAGTCCAAGGGGCAGATGAAGGACAACTACCAGACCAAGATGATGTACATGATGGCCCGCGGCGCGATGGTCGGCGACATCAAATCCGCGGAGGCCGTGAAGAGGTACTTCGGCAAAATAATAAACGAGAACGAACCCTCGCCGCAGCTGGCCGTGGCCCTGCTGTGCGCGGCGATGCTCGGGGACATGTCTGCGGAGGGACTGTATTACGAAGATCTGCAACAGGACCGTTTCGCGGAGATCGTCCGCGCCATGTACATGATCTACATGGGGGACCTCGGTCCGAACGAACCGGAATTCAGAGATGTCCGCGGAGGATATTTCGACAGCACCGCCCGGAGGTATCTGGAGGATATCGGGGAGCGCAATCTCCGCGACAACCGTTCCAAATACCTCTGCCGCACACAGACCACGCTCGTCAGGACGTTCCTGAAGAAGGGTTATCTCCTGAGAGATAAGGACATCCTGTTGCGCATCTCCAGCATCGATCCCGGGGAGGTGCTCGGGAACGTGTTCGTCCCGGAATTCGAGGAGAATCTGAAGGAGCAGGGGGCGGATCCGGCGGTATACAGGAAAATCCTGTCCGACGAACTGGACAGACTCCGTACGACCGCGGGATCCATGGTCGCGGACAGCGGATTCGCCAAACTCTTCCGTTCGGCGGAAGACGGGGACGCGGACAGTCAGTTCGAACTCGGGATGGCGTACGCGGACGGCACCCGCGGGGCGCAGCAGTCCGATATGATGGCACTGAAATGGTTCCGCAGGGCGGCGAAACAGGACAATGCGGATGCGCAGTTCATGCTCGGAACGATGTATGAGGAGGGCCGCGGAGTGCCGCAGTCCGATGACAGGGCCGTGGAACTGTACTGCGAGGCGTTGGCGTCCGGCCGCCGGGATGCGATCGACAGGCTCATACTGCTGGCGGACAGGGACTGTGTATCCGCACAGCGCGCTCTCGTAGAGACGTATTGGGGCGAGGGATCTTACGGGGAGGCCATGAAATGGACCTGCAGGATGGCGGATATGGACGCCGATGAGGCATTGTTCCACCTCATGTTCGTCTGTCAGTCGGGCGAAGGCGGATCGGAATCCGTCAGGACGGCGGCGGATTGGTTCCGCGGTGCGGCGGAACGGGGCATCGTGACGGCGCAGAACTGTCTCGGAATGCTGTTTGAAAGGGGTCGCGGAGTGCCGCAGTCCGATGCCGAGGCCGCGAAATGGTGGAGGAAGGCCGCAGACCAGGGCCATTGGGATGCGCAGTACCATCTCGGATTGGCATATTACAACGGAGAAGGTGTGCAGCAGTCCTACGCCGAGGCACTGAAATGGTGGATGAAGGCCGCAGACCAGGACCATTGGGAGGCGCAGTGCCGTCTCGGACTGATGTACCGCGACGGAATAGGCGTGGAACAGTCCTACGCCGAGGCCGAGAAATGGTTCCGCAAGGCGGCGGACCAGGGTTCCGAGGAGGCGCAGCTGGCCCTTGATTCGATCTGCGAATGAATCCGGGATCCCCCGCGAAGGTTTCACTCCGAGAGGAACATCACTTCCCTTCTCAGCTGCATGATTATGTCATCCAGCTCCGGGCCGGGTATCGATTCCGGGACCCCAGACGTCCTGAGTATCTCTCTGGCTATGTCTAACGGAAGACTCGCCGGAACGACTCTGGATGCCGTCCTGATTATATGGCTTGGGGACGGGAAGCCGTTTATCCGCTTCCGCATTTCCATGAGGGCGCCCGTCTCAATCCTCTGCCCCGTATACCTCCCGTGGGTGATGGCGTAGATCGCCGCCGCTCCGGCGATCGCGTCCTCTTCCGAGACTTCTATGTACTCCTCATCGGCGAATTCCAGGACCATCAAGGAGACGTTTATGATGCTCTCCTTACCCTCATCCTCCGCCTCCGCCTCATCATCGTCCTCCGCTTCCATTTCGTCCCCGTCATCATCCGAATCGTCGTACTGCATGGCCTTGAGGAACTCTTCGAACTCGTCCTCATCAACATCCGAGTCCTCGTCCTCGCTCTTGTCGAAGAAGTACAGGGGGCCCTCGCCGTCCTTCGGTACGGATCCGCCGTACCCCGCCGGGGGTTCGATGTCGGGTCCGAAGCCGATCTTCCCCATGATGTACCGCGCCGACGGGAGTTCCGTCATCTTCCTTTTCTCGGGGATGTACCTGTCCCCGGTCTTCTCGACCATGGGCAGGTCCGATATGAACGGGTTGGATGCGCCGCAGAGGACCATGGGATGGCCGGGGCGGAGGCATCTCAGGGCATTGTTCGTGATGACGCTCTTCCCGGACGCATCCATCCCGATCCTGCTGTTGAGCATACTGCTGAACGCCGCATCGCCCGCGGTGCAGATCCAGTCGCGGCAGTTCGACATGACGGTCTCCGCGGAGGTCCCGTAGCGGCTCATGAGCTGGGCGACGCTTTGGACGGCGATGGTGAAACGTATCCTCCTGCTCCTGGCGGTCGTGATGATCTTCTCGAACGCGGGGATCCTGGGGATGTTGGCGAATTCGTCCAGCATGAAGAGCACCTCCTTCGGGAGTGTTCCGCCGTAGAGGCTGTCGGCATCGTCGTACAGGATGTGGATGATCTGTCCCAGGACGACGCTCAGGAACGTGTCGTTCACGTTGGTGCTGTCCGGGCACACGATGAACAGTGCCAGAGGCTTCCCCGCGGATATGTCGTGGATGTCGATGTCGCTCCCGGAGAGGAGGTCGTTCATGGCGCCGCCCGATCCCCCGAAGCTGAGGCCCTTGTTGAGATGCCCCGTCATGCCGGATCTGGTGACGTCGCTGAAGACCGAGAGCATGTTCAGGAGGTCGGCGAGGTTGGGGCTGTCGTCGCTCACTGTTTTCCTGAAACGGTGCATCGAGCTGGTGTCCGCGACGATCATGTTCGCGGCGGCCAGCACCATGGGTATGGTGGCCTCCCTCCCGTTCCTCAGTCTCGGAAGCAGCTCCTTCACGAGGCCGCATGCGAAGTGCCAGGGAGGCAGGCACCAGTAGAGTTGCTCGGAACCCATCGAGGTCTCGTCCCCGACGATCAGCCTGTGGAGGATGTCGGAGAGTTCGGATTTCCCTTTGTCAACCGTCGCCGGGTCGTCCGAACGGAGCTGTCTGCAGATCTCGGTGAGCGGATTGTAGCGGATCCCCCTCATGGGGTCGCGCAGGTAGAGCACCTTCACGTCGTACCCGTTGTCCCTGAAATCCCTGACGGAAAGATCCAGCAGCTCCCCTTTCGCATCGAGGATTACCGCCGGACAGCCCGACTTGCTCCAGTATTTCAGGGTAGGTCCGATGACGGAGACGCTCTTCCCGCTGCCGGTGGTCCCGGATATGAGGGTGTGCACCGTATCCGTCTGTATGTAGGCCGTGTCCCTGTCGGGACAGTAGAGCACGGTCCCCGGAGGTCCCCCTCCGCTCAGGGATACCTTCGTGAGGCCGGACACGAACTCCTTCTCGACGGCCATACGGGCGTAGTCCTCGGTTTTCTTCGTCTGGGTCTTCTCGGGGAATCCCCTTCTCCACTCCTCGTAAGTCACCATCCGCATCACCTGTACATGTCGATGCCGGTCCTGTCGGAGGGTGCGGGCTCGTATGTCTCGGAGAGACCGCTCTCCAGGGCCTTCAACCCCTCCTCCGCGAATCCGAGAAGGTCCGAGACGATGTACCGGACGGGGAGGTCCATCTCGTTCAGGTGGCCGTCGTCGATCTCCATTCTGCACAGGCATATCCTTCCGTCGGCCGCGGAGAAGAATCCGACATGTCCCTCCTTCATGGACTTGCCGTTGAGGCGGCAGACGGCCTCCGCCGCCGCGCCGGTCCTGTTCCCAAGGGCGAACGGGAGACAGATCCTGAACTCGACGGATCTCTCGGAGGGCGTCGCCTCCAGCTCCAGGGCCTGTCCGTCCCTGCACGTCCACTTCACGCGGACGCAGTCCTCCGAGAGTTCCGTGTCGTATCCTCCCGATCTCATGATCCTCTCGATAGTCCTCAGCCTCCCGGCTTTCCCGTACTCCGGCGCGGCGCAGAATCCCGCCGTCTTTCCGTCATCAGTCTGTTTCATGCCGATCCCTCCGTATTCTGTCTCGTTCCATATCCGTCGTGTTTTTAGCTGCAAACGAAAAATCCCGGTTTTCCGTCCGTTTTCTTTCGGGCTGCCGCCCTGTCCGCTCCGTGCGGGAAGACATTCATCGTCCTGCCTGCACGGAGCAGGTGAAGATCATCCCCATCGCCTCAGTTCAGGGTCACGACCTGCATGTCGCCCAGGGGAACGTTCGCTTTTCCGCCGCCGTCCGCGGAGTCGTGAAGGGCCTTGATCGAGTTGAACAGGAAGTTGAAGATCTCATGGTACTTCCCGGAGGTATCGGAGCCGTTCGCGGTGTACGCCTTCCCGGTGTACATCAGGAGAT
>CAZHJV010000052.1:0-8581 GCA_964533525.1 uncultured Methanomassiliicoccales archaeon
TGAGCGGGCCCGCCGGGATTCGAACCCGGGTCCGGGGCTCCGGAGGCCCCTATGCTATCCAAGCTATACTACAGGCCCCTTGCCTTGTAAAAGAATCAGAGATCAGGAAAACGCAGCCGGGGTGCCAGCCCCGGCATATGGCCCCATTTGAGAGGGACGGAGCCTTGGAGATTTCCATTCACTCTTTTTTGTTGAATTCGGTGTAACCGCACTTTCCGCAGGAGGTGCGGTCTTTGTGGACGGCCATGAAGACGCCGGGTCCGCACTTGGGGCAGACGGGCTTGGTCCTCACGAGCTTGTCGCCTTCGACGGTGTATGCGTCCCTCTTCGAGACTTCTTTCTTGGGTGCTGCTGCTTTCTTTGCCATTCGAATCACTCCGCGGGGGCGTCCTCTTTCTTCTCGTCGGCTGCGATGCCGTTCCTCTTCAGAAGGTGCTCTTTCTCGCACTCGAGGGCCGCCTTCTTGTTGGCGTAGATCTTGGCGTATCCCTTGGTCTTGCCGACACCGTACTCCCCGGCGAGCTCGTCTATGACGACGCATACCCTCTGGGTGGAGTACCTCTTAGCGAGGTCCTCGGCAACGGCGTTCCTTCCGGGAGTGGACTCCCTCTCGTGGTCGACAACGAAGCAAACCTCTTTCCTGTTGTACAGGGGGTTCTCCCTTTCGCAGATTATCTCCATTTTCATATTATCTCCTCCATACTTCCGAGCAGTTTCCCGAAGTATGTTTTGGAAGATCCGTCCGTGTCGACGGCCTTCATCCCTCTCCCGGGCCATCCGTAGATGACCACCGCGCCTTCGGGGGCCAGAAGGACACACGGCAGAAGTGCCAGGTCTTCCTCCCCTTCGACACGGATGATCCCTGCGGACCTCCCGGCCAATGCGTTTCCGACGGCGTCGAACAGCTGGGACGTCACCGTCCCGGCCGGGTTCGGCACCACCGTCTCCGCCAGACCTGCGTCCCTGACGAGGTCGGCGAATCCGGTGAGTTCGCGTCTCTCCGTGTATCCGTCGTAGACGGACAGGAGAGGCACGATCCCGTGCTTCCTCACCGTCAGCGAGACCACGTCGCCGACGGTGATAATGATGTGTTTAGCGTGAATTTCATCAAGATCGCTTTCGGATATGTCGTACCCGACGGGCTTTTGGAAGATCTCCCTCAGTTCGGGGGTGAGTCTTCTGCCCGCGGACATACCATCAGCGGACCTTGAGGGCATACTGGCCGTTGGCCGTTATGCCCATCCTCTTGGCGATCTCCGACTTGGTGTAGTCGGCGATGGCCACCATACCCTGCCAGTCCTTGCTGGTCTCTCCGCCGCAGCGGGGGCAGGTGTCATCCTCGGTGATGAACTGGCAGGATTTGCAAGCCCTGAAGACCTGTCTTACCACCATCACTCATCGCCTCCTTTCTTCTTTTTCTTGGGTTTCTCGCCGTCGGATTCGGCGTCGCCCTTATGTTTATTGGCGTCCTGCTCGATCCACTCGAGTTTTCCGAGTCCGGGCTGACGCATGGTGAGTCCGATCTTGCTGTCCTGGGGGGTCTTCTCGTTCAGGTCGATGCTGACGACCCTGACCCTGACCCTGTCTCCCACGGCGAGCGTCCTTCCGCTCTCCTTCCCCACGAGCCTCTGGTTGGCCTCGTCGACGTCGACGTGGTCATCCATCACCTGGCTGACATGGAGGAGTCCGTCCAGAGGACCGAACCTTATGAAAGCGCCGAAGTTGAGGACCTCCACGACGGTGCCTTCCACGATCTCATTGTCCCTGAGGGTGAACACGAGCTGTTTGAACTTGACTGTCTGATAGACCGCCCCGTCCCCGTGGACGATGCGTCCCGGGCCCTCGGGCACGACATCTCCGACCAGCACCGCGATGGACTTGTCCTCTTCCAGCCTGCCTTCGAAGGTCTCACTGGAGAGTGCGCCGATGACGTCCGATATGTCCTCGCCGAGTTTGGACGGAGGGACACGGACGATCTTCTGGGCTTCAGTTATCATATACATGGCGGATCCTCTTATACGGGCGGATTAGAGCGACCCTATATTAAAAGATAACGAGGACGGTTTTTATTTATATTATAGAGGGGGGACGCACCAGCGGGCCTGTCCTCAGACCGCGCCTTGCGGCCTCCTCCGAAAGAGGGATGTCCTTCCCCGTCCCGTGTCCGGATACGATGCACCTGCGGGCGTCGTCGCGGTATCCCGTACCGACTGTCGCCACAGGATTCACGGTCTCCTTCCCGGAAACCGTACGGACGAGGGCGGAACCTATGTCGCACGTCAGCGCCACGATCGTGTCGAAATCTCCGGAAATCTCCGTCTGGCACTTGCGTATGTTGGAGGCGATGCATGATGCCGCGACAGCAGCCGCGGCGACCGCATCTATGCCGTCCTCCCTCAGTTTCGCGGCCAGGGCGGAGGCGTTGTCCGCACCCCCCACATCGCACAGTCTGGCACATGTGTTGCAGGTCCATACCAGGACCTTCTTTCCGGCCAGCATGTCCCTGAGTTCGGGATATGTGCGGTCGCAAAGCATCATCTGCATGGGAAAACCTGCATGAAAATCCGATCTGGGTCAGTTCCTTTTGACGCCGAGCATCCTGTCCACGAGGGCGACTATCTCGCCTGCCGAGGAGGAGTATCCGGTGGCCCCGATCTCGTCGCACCATTCCTGACTGCAGGGCGCTCCCCCGACGGCCGTCTTGAAGGATTCGTTCTCCTCCCTGAGATGGCGGATGAGGTCCTTCTGCGCCACCAGGGTCGTGGTCATGAGCGCCGATGCGCCTATGAGGTCGGCCTTGTATTCCCTTGCGGCCTCGATGAACCTGTCGGGACTGACATCGGAGCCGAGGTCTATGACCCTGTATCCGGCGCCCTTCAGCATGGCGCAGCATACGCTCTTGCCGATCTCGTGGATGTCTCCCTGGACGGAGCCCATGATGACCGTGCCCTTGTGGTTCCCGGTGTTCTTCTCCAGGGTCGGCGCGATGACCGCCAGGGCGGCCTCCATGGCCTTGGAGGCGGCGAGGATCTGCGGAAGGAATATCTTCCCCTCGTTGAACTCGTCGCTGATCTGCTCCATCCCTTTCCCGAGACCTTCATCGACGATCACCGCGGGATCCAATCCCGCATCCAAAGCGGAATGCGCGGCCTCGGCGGCCTTTCTGAAATCCATCGATGCGACGGACTCTTTCAGGTCTCTCAGAATGTCTTCCCGTCCGCCAGCCATGTTACCGCACCCGTCCGCATATGCCGGAGGTCCACGGGACCCCCTGCACAGCGTGCGTGTATCCGCTCCGTCCGTATTATAGGTTGCGCAGGAATCCCCGCGTGCGCGGGCGTACATATAAATAACACGGCAATCTGGGACACCCAGTGATATAAATGGTCGCAAAAACCGTCTCGGAAAAAGACAAGATGAAGAAACAGCTGAAGAAAGTCCCCGTCAAGGACATCAAGGTCACCAAGGCCATGACCGTGGACGACATGCTTCAGGCAATGGGCCGCGCCGGAGGATTCACCGCCCAGAAACTGGCCGATGCCACCGACATCGCCGAGAAGATGGTGAAGAAGGAGGGCTGCCTCAAGATCCTGTCCTTCCCCGCCTGCATTATGGCCACCGGTACCCGCGGAGTCATCGTCGACATGGTGAAGAACCACATGGTCGACCTCATCATCACCACCTGCGGATGCCTTGACCACGACCTCTCCAGGCTCTACGCGGCCTACTACAAGGGCGACTTCATGATGGACGACGCCCTCCTCAGGCAGAACGAGGTCAGCAGGCTCGGGAACGTCCTCGTCCCCGACGACTGCTACGGATACGTCCTGGAGGACAACCTCCTCCCCATGTTCGACGAGATCTTCGCAGAGACCCAGTCCATGTCCACCCACGAGATCATCGACAAGGTCGGCGAGAAGATCGCGAACGTCAAGGGACACGAGGACAGCCTCCTCTACTGGGCCCACGTCAACCACGTGCCCATCGTCGTCCCCGGGATCACCGACGGATCCTTCGGATGCCAGCTCTGGATGTACTACCAGACCCACAGGAAGCTCAGGATCGACCTGTTCGCCGACGAGCAGATGCTCTCCGAGATGACCAACGAGGCGAAGAACACCGGTGCGATCATCATCGGCGGAGGAATCTCCAAACACCACGTCATCTGGTGGAACCAGTTCCGCGGAGGACTCGACTACTGCATCTACCTGACCACCGCAGAAGAGTACGACGGTTCCCTGTCCGGAGCCAGGATCAGAGAGGCCGTCTCCTGGGGCAAAGTGAAGGCCAACGCCAAGAAGATGACCGTCGAGGGCGACGCGACCATCACCCTCCCGCTCATCTATGCGGGCCTCGCCAACAGGCTCCTCTGATGGCGAACAGGAAGATCCTCATACTCCCGGGGGACGGCCCCGGGCCGTCCGTCATAGCGGCGGCTGAAAAAGTTCTGAAGGCCGCCGCCCCGGAAATAGATATCATCCACGGGGAGATAGGAAGGACCGCCTGGGAACACACCTCGAAGGTCCTGCCGGCGTCCACGGCCGATATGATAGCCGCCGCGGACGCCATCCTGTCGGGCCCCGTGGACATATCCCGGATCGGCGGACGGGACCCCTTCTGCGACATAAGGCGGCAACTGCACCTGTATGCGGAAGTCTCCGAATTCTGTACCCTCTCCGGCGGCCCCGAGACAGACCTCCTTTTCGTGAACCAATGCTCCGATACAGCCACGCCCGTAAGGGAGAACGAGGTCCTGGACGGGGTCGTCTCCGAGATCGACACGGAGGACGATTCCCTGACCGAACTCTTCGGCGCATGCATGGATGCGGCGGAGAGGTCCGGAAGGCACAAGGTATGCCTCGTCGGAGGGCCGGGACTCTTCGCATCCTCCGAAAAACATATGCTGGATTGTTTCCGCTCGTGTTTCGCGGGAA
Organism: uncultured Methanomassiliicoccales archaeon; assembly: GCA_964533525.1. Lineage (GTDB taxonomy): Archaea > Thermoplasmatota > Thermoplasmata > Methanomassiliicoccales > Methanomethylophilaceae > Methanomethylophilus. The sequence goes on from CAZHJV010000052.1 coordinate 4,935, forward strand.
GCGGATTCGAAACAGAGGTCATGACGGCCGAGGAAGCGGCCTGCCGTCTTGTGAGCAGACCCGAACATTTCGATGTCATCGTATCCGGAAGATCCTCCGGCGGATATCTGAGGGGGATCCTGACGGGGCTCGTCGGCGGAAGCGGCATCATCCCCGTCTCGTACATCGGCGGCGGAAAAGGTCTGTTCATGCCGTCCCGTATCTTCGGAGACGAAGATGAGCGGAGATCGCAAAACCCGACCTCCGCCATGCTCGCGGCCGCGGCCCTGCTCCGCTTCGTAGGCGAAGAGGAGGGGTACAACGCGGTACAGAGGGCCGTGGAGAACATGTACTTCTACGGACACACCATGCCCGACTTGGGCCGGGGAGACCTGTCCGCGGAGGAGTTCACCGCGGAGGCACTGGAACGCGTGCGGGCAACAATGATTTATCACCGCACCTGAATACAACATACCCAGAGGAACGGAAATGGAAGATACCGGACACCGCGCAACCGTCGAGGCTGCGCTCAGATTCGAAAAGACCGGCAGGATCCCGGTGAACAATTTCGCACTGGTGACAGCCGCCCGCAGCAACGGAATATTGGTCAAGGATGCGAGATACGAACCGAAGGTATCGGCCCGCGTATCCGTAGATTATGCCATGAAGACCGAGTCCGACTTCGTCAAACCGGTGGTGGATTCCCAGGTCCCGTTCCTTGACATGGGCATGGATGTCCGTTTCCCGGACGACGATTACGGATCCGTGCATTCGAAACTCGTATCGAAATCCGAAGACATCGACGATTTGGCATTCTTCGACCCCTATGCAGCGAAGGAGTGTCCCCATTTCACCAAATGTTTCGTCGAGGCCCTCGAGGAGACCGCCAGGATCCTTCCGGAGGATCTGCACATATGCGGCCTCACCTGGGGCCCCATAACGACCGCAGGCTATCTGATGGGCGTGGAGGATCTCCTCATGGCCGCCATGCTGGGGGAAGAGGACACCGTGAAGAAACTGGTCTCCAAATGCGCCGGATTCGTCGCAGATCAGCAGATCAGAATGGTCGATGCGGGTTCCACGGTCATGTGGATGGCGGACCCCACGTCCTCCTGCGACATCATCTCCCCCGACATGTTCGGGCCGTTCTCCGCCGATGCGATAAAGGAGACCATCTCCCGCGTCGAAAAGAAGTACGATATCCCGGCATTCCTCCACATCTGCGGGAACACCGGCCCCATCATTCCCGAGATAGCGGCCACGGGCGCGGACTGCCTCAGCTTCGACCATGCCGTCCCCGCGGGTGCGGCAAGGGAGAAGGCCGGGAGGAAGCTGGCACTTATGGGGAACATCGACCCCATCGCCTACATAATGCAGGGTACGCCGGAATCCGTGACCGCCGAATGCAACAGGATCATCCGCGAAGCCGGAACCGACGGAGGATTCATCCTCGCCCCCGGCTGCGAGACCCCCATCTCCTCGCCCGACGCCAACGTCATTGCGATGGGCAGGGCGGGAAAGGAGTTCAGGGACTGAGCCGGAACGGCTCAGTCCGACTTTTCGGTCTTTTTCTTCTGCTTCCTCGCGGGATCGTCCACATACTGCAGGAGCAGTATGCCTCCGATCAGCACCGCCAGGAACAGGACCTGCAGTCCGCTGAGGAGCTGGCCGTAGAACACCAGCCCGAATATGGTGGACAGCACCGTTCCGCAGCCGGTCCACGCCGCATAGGAACTTCCCACGGGCAGGCCCATGCGGAATCCCATGTACAGGAACCATACGCTCACGAGACTGATGCCGAACGTCACCGGAGTCCAGAAGAGATCCGTGAATCCGTCGGACATATTCATCGTCGTGGCCCACACGGCCTCGAACAGACCTCCGACGAATATCATGACCCAGGGGTTGATCCTCATGCGCTTCCCCCCACGATCTCGAGTCCGGATATGCCGACGAGGATCATCATGATCGCAACGACCTTACCCATGCTTATGGACTCGGAGTAGAACACCCTGCTGATGAATATGGTGACCAGCGCACCGACCGCGGTCCACACCGCATAGGATATGCCGACACTCATCGTCTTCATACCCTGGGACATGAAGAAAAGACTCCAGAACATGAAGAACACGGATATGCAGTACCACATCCATTTCTTCTTCGCGTCGTCGGGATACGCCCCGCCCTTTTCCAATGTAAATACCCAGGCGGGTTCGAAGAACCCGCCGATTATCAGGAATATCAATCCATCCATGACTTATACCTCGGTTCTGCGCCATGCGCTTAAACTAAACGGTTTGACCCGCCTATGCGGGATTCCTCACGCGGAGAACCGGAGTATTCTGTCAGTCTCTTCGAACAGGTCATAGTGCAGGCCTACATCGGAATAACTGACTGTCATAGCTGTTTTCACGTCCTGGAATTTATTTAATCATTGGTGCGAATCCGTTTTTCAAGACCTTCGACCATCGTGCGGAACTCGTTCTGCGTGGCGATCCTCTTGCCCATATCCGCCACGAGATCGAACACATGCTGCACGGAGCGTCCGCCGGACTCGATGTCCTTCTCGGGCTGCGCGACACCCGCCAGGTGCCTGTGGGGCACGACGATCGAGGTGATGGTGCTGGCGCCGGCGTCGAGCCTGGATTTCATACCCTCTATCCCCTCGACGTCCAGCGTGGCGGGGATGAACCTGTCGGGGAACAGCAGCCTCATGACGGCTATGGACTTCAGCTCCATGTTGGAATCCATGGGCTCCAGCGTCTGCAGCGGGGTGCCCGCCTGGGGTACGAATGTCATGCAGCGGATCTGCTCGCATTTCTCCGCACCCATGGCGAGGATGGAATCGGCCCTGTCGGCCATGGTCTCGCCGAGGCCGACCATCATGCCGTCCTCCGTGAGCATTCCGGCCTCCCTCGCCCACACCCTCTGGTTGAACCTGAAATCGAAATCCTGACCCACGCGGAGTTTGGAATAGAGGCTGCGGTTGTGGGTCTCCTGGTACACCGCGTAGAAGTCCGCGCCGGCGGCCTTCAGCTTCGGCATGGCCTCCTTCTGCACCGCGCCGGGCGACACCATGATCGAGATGTCCAGAGCCTTCACGCGGGAGACGATGTCCAGAAGTTCCGAGTAGCCGTCGGCGTACATCTGCTCGTCCTCGCCCATGGTGAGGTCCACGAGGTCTATGCCCGCATCCTTGAGGTCGGCGGCCAGCGCAACGATCTCCTCTGGGGTCTTCCTGTACCTGTCTATACCGTTCGTCTGCCTGTAATAGCAGAACGTGCAGTTGTTATGGCAGTATGTGGAGAAATAGACGAACCCGTAGGCGAAAACCTGTTTCCCGAACTGCCTGTCGCGGACCTCCCTCGCCTCTGCGAAGAGGTCCTCCATGTCCCTGCCCTCGGCAGAAAGAAGTTTCACGATATCGTCGGCCGTCGCCGGCGCACCGTTTTTCACTGCATCCAATACATCGCTTATCTCCAAAGATGTCACCTTGCATGAACCTTCCAACGGCCCTAGCACTGTGCAGCCTCGGAATGAACCCCGTTTCGTTCAGGAAGATCCAAAGAGGGGACCGCACAGCTGAGCGGCCCCGTCCTAAGCGTTCATACTGGATGGTAAGGTGCACAACCTAATAAAGAGTTGGATGGAATAGGTCCCCGAATGCC
>CAZHJV010000053.1:0-8392 GCA_964533525.1 uncultured Methanomassiliicoccales archaeon
CCCCGAGTTCCAGCATCCTCGCCGCTCTGGGGGTCTTCCCGAAGAAACGGTTGGATCTGGGACATAGGACTATGGGGATGCCCGCATCGGCGCAGGACAGGATGTCAGCGTCCGTAGCCTCGACCATGTGCACCACGAAGGCGGGTTCCAGCGACAGGACGGATTCCATGTCCTCCCGTATCCTCTCGGACACGTGGAGTGCGAAGGGCTTCCCGGCGGCACGGCATGCATGTGCGACCTTCTCCGCATATCTCCGGTCGATGTCGGATACGGAGGACAGGGCGATGCCGTCGGAGACCGAGAGGATGTCTTCAATCTCCCGGATATCGAACTCCGGGGATACGGGGCGGCCGAGGATGACCGCATGGGACAGTGCTTTCCGTGCGAGGAGACATCCCCTGAGTCCGCCTTCGCGGAAATCCAGGAACGTGCCGATCCCGGCGGACAGAGCCTCCTTTTCGAATCCGCGCATGTCTCTCACGAGGGTCTCGTCGGAGGCCTCCCTCAGATATCTGTGCTTGAGGCCGTCGGGAGGGGCCACGAGCTCCTCGAGGGTCATGCCCGGTTCCGCCTTCACGCCCGCATCCGCACAGTGGGTGTGGGCGTCCACGGTCTTGGGGATTACGACGCCGGACGCATCGGCGGGGACGGGGGGTTTCCCATCCCCTCTCTCGACCACCCTGCCGCCCTCCGTGAGGACATATCCCTCGCGGAATCCGTCCTTCCCGAAGATCATGCCCGACAGACATTTCATGCCGTACACACCGCGGAATAGGTATAAAAACGGCGTGAAATCCTGCGGCGGATGGGCGCCCGTGTGTTGTTCCGGAGATTCTTTTGGACCGCAAGTTTTATATTTGATTCAGTGCAGCCTAATTTAGGATTATATAAACGTCCTCAACGCCTAAATACGATGGGCCGAATTTTTCATGCAAGGTGTAAAACAATGCCGAAGATCGTAGCTGACAACTGTGTTGCATGCGGTGCCTGTGTAGATGCCTGCCCCGAGGGCGCCATCACCGTCGAAGACGTTGCCGTCATCGACGAGGGAAAATGCGTCGACTGCGGAGCCTGCGTCTCCGAGTGCCCCTCCGAAGCAATCGAAGAGTGATTCCAGCAGGGAGATGAAGGAATGCCGAAGGTAATTGCCGACAACTGTGTCGCATGCGGCGCCTGCGTGGACGCCTGCCCCAACGGAGCCATCACCGTCGACGACATCGCCGTCATCGATGCATCCCAGTGCACCGAGTGCGGAGCATGCATCGACGCCTGCCCCTCCGAAGCAATCGAGGAGTGATCCCGACTTCAAACTTCACGGCGGGTGCACCTTCCCGTAAGGTGCATCCGCCTCTTTTTTACAATTCATTTGTGACGCAATCCGCACATCTGGCACATTGCGTTTTCAAAACAGGGGAAAGAGCTTGATGGGAAGAATCCCGTTCAGGCCCAGTAGGGTTTCTTGACGAACTTGTATGCCATGAGGCAGGCGGTCGCGGCTTCGCCGCACCCGGTGATGATCTGCTTGTATTTGCCGGGATAGTCGACGACATCTCCGCATGCGAATATGCCGTGGCGGTTGGTGCTCATGTCGATACCGACCTTGATGAGGCCGTTCTCGGTCAGTTCCAGTCCCCACTTGTTGAGGACGCTCAGATTGGCGGTGATCCCTATGTTTATGACCGCGAGGTCGGCATCTACGGTGATCTCGTTCCCGTCCTGTACGAGAGTGATGCTCTCGAGCTTATCCGCACCGTTGAAGGACTTGACGCTGGCGTTCATGATCTTGCGGATGTTGCTCTCGTTGAGATTCTTGACGTTCATCTCGTCCGCCCTGAACTCGGGTCTGCGGTGGACGATGGTGGTGTCGGTGACCTGGTCGGCGATCAGGGCCATCTCGATGGCGGAGTTCCCTCCTCCGAACATGACGACCTTCTTTCCCACGAGATCCTCCTTCACGGGGAGGATGTAATCGATGCCCTTCCCCTCGAGTCTGTCCTCGCCTTCGGCGCCCAGTTTCCTGGGGGTGAAGTCTCCCATTCCGATGGCGATGATGACGCTGGTGCCTTCGAATTCGCCGTTCTGGGTCTTTACGATGATCTTCTGATCCCCGTCGACGATGTCCACTACCTTCTGGTTCTCCCTTATGTCGCATTCCATGCTTTCGGCCTGCGCATAGAGTTTGTCGGAGAGCTTTCTGGCCTGGACGGTTTCGAAACCGGGGTAATTGTGGATGCCTTTCTCCGGGTAGAGGGCGACGAGCTGTCCGCCGACGCTGCCGGATTCGAGGATAAGGGTGCTCATCATCTTGGACCTTGCATAGATCCCAGCGGTGAGTCCCGCGGGTCCGGCACCAATCACAATCACATCGTAGACCATTGTCCGACCCCATCGAATATCTGTATAAAAAAATTTAGCCCATCCAGAACGTTATCGACAGCAATAGGCCCTTTACCCGACGATTAACGTCAAAACCGCTGCGGATTTCGTAACAGCCTCGGACGGATCTGCCGGACAGAGGTTCCGAAACCGCTGTCCGTTCAATGACCCAGATGGCTGTTTTCCGCATTCATGGTGCCATCGGTGAAAGATATTCCTATTTTCATTGTCTGGCACATATGTTTTTCATACGCCGTTCCGAATCGGGTGAGATCTTCCGGGAACGGGCCAATGCCTAAATATGTTGAAACGGTTCCGACACGCATGGATATAGTCTACGGTTCTTTCGCAACGTGTCTCGTCTGCGTCGTAATCTATGCCGTTGCGCTGTTCATCGCCGACCACAGAAAGAAGAACAGCGAGTGAAACCATTTCCGGGCACCCGCCCCCTATGTGACGGGCCGTCCGTATTGTTCGGACCTGCTCCTTCCTGAGTTGTTGCCGACAACAGTTTTAATATATTATTACCTATGGCGGGGTGTAAAAGAGAAAGGTCAAACCCTTTCTTATTGTATCGAGGACAGAGGGGAAGGGAAAGATGTCGTCGCATATTTTCCGGTCGGGGGGACTTACGCCGTCAGGCAGAAAAACCGCAATGGCAGTGGCCGTTGTGGCGGTGCTGCTGTTCAGCGGCATGAGCGTAATGGTCTTCGGAGAGAGCGGATCAGAGACCAGTACAGCGGCGGTATCGGACACCCAGACGGTCACGTACTACTATTCCGAATCGGACACCTCCAAGAGCTACGACGTCACATATTACGGCATCGCATCGTCCGAGTACAATCCGGAATACTGGAAAGGCACGGTAGACGGCACGGAAGTGGAGAATTGGACCGGCGGAAACGGAGAAGTCTCCGTGAGCGGAGGGACATATACATTGAGCCTGTCCGGGCTCAGCCTGGTAAGCAACACGGTGATATCCCTCGATTCCAGTTCCGAATACACCCTCAACACCAGCACCATCAGCGGCAGTTACCGTACCAGCGGCCAGAGAACATACTGGTACCTCGACGCTACCTATTCCGATACCGATAAAACGATAACCCTCTCCCCCAGAGCATCAACGTATTCTTCCACTCAGTCGGGTTCGGGTACCATCAGTCTCACTGTCCCCGCCGGAACGGTGTCCATTTCCAAAGTGTTCGGAGGATGGACCGACGGGACGAACGAGTATCTGCCCGGCGATGTCCTCCCCTCCGACGTCACCGCACTGTATGCAAAGTGGATAACCCCGGATGTGTTCACTGCCAACGCCGGTTCCACGATTACCGTGCCGATCAGCAGCAACGAAGGGTCGTTCAGCCCCGTTTCCGTCGGACTGACCCTCACCACCAGCAGCAACAAGCTCCTTCCGTATTCGTCATCCAATTATTCGGGTTACAGCGTCAATTCCGGCGACGGTTCCTCGATGTACGGGAGGATCTACTACCTGTCGGCGGGGACCACCTATTACATCAACGGCGTCACCCTCCCGACCGGGACATACCGTTCGTCCGATGCCAGCAATCCCGCCATCCTGCATACTTCGAGCGGAACGTGTACGATAGGCGGAGCCGCGGTGATAGATAGTGTCTATCTCGTAGCCTCATCCGCGGGGAACACCCACGGAGATGCGAACACCGGAATCGTGGCCAACGGGAACGTCCTCGTCATAGGGACGGGGGTCACCTCCAATCAGTCCGGTACCGTATCTTACTACAACAATTCGATAGGGCCGCAGATCGTCGGAGGTTCCGTCTCCGGAACGCTTTCCGGAAGCATCACGAAGAACATGGTGTTCCACTCCGAGGGGACCGACGGCGGAACGAAGTCCCTGTCCGTCAGCCTGGCCACCTGCGTCATCATCCACAGCGGAATTTATTTCAGCGTCGTGGCCGGCAGCGTGGGATACAACATCGGTTCGACGTCGAGTCCCGCATCCACATATCTCGTCATGAGGGGCGGCACGGTCCTCGATACCCTCGTCGGAGGCAACGGAAGCTCCGGCAACATATACGCCGTCTCTACGAGCGACCACGATACGGCCAAGGTCAACAAGGAGCTGCAGGGTGGTACGTTCGTGTATATGCTCGGCGCAGACCTCCCCGGAGACAACTACATCGACGGGAAGTCGGGGTTCAGCGACTACCGCAGCGACAGAAGCAACTACTCCATCGAGGAGGCCTCCATTCTGGAAGGCGGTTCGTCCAACAACGGCAGTGCGATATACGGTTCCACCCACGTGTTCCTGAGCGACGATACGACCGTGTTCGATGCCCAGGCCAGCGGAAGAAGGGGAGCGACGTCTTGTTCCTATGCCTATATGGAGATCACCGGGAAGGCCGTCGTGAGGCACATCGCATGCGGTACGATCACCGACGGAATCAGCGACAGCTCCGGCAAACAGTGTGCGAGCGGTGTCGGGATTGTCGTCGGCGGCAATGCGCAGGTCGCGACGCTGTGCGGCGGAGGTTACGACACATGGACCGCACCGAACGGCCCCAGTATGAAGAGCGGAGACATCGATATAAGCATCGTCGGAGGCACCGTCGGATACGTCTACGGCGGAGGTTTCCGCGGTACTCTGGGAACTTCCTCCACTTCCGTGAACATCACGATCACGGTCACCGGCGGAAAGATCCTGCACGACGTATACGGCGGCGGCAGGGGAGGCATAGAGAAGATCCTCCACAACAGCGACGGAACCAAATCGAGCACCGGCGACGGTTTCAACGACTCCACCGGAAAGTCCTATGTCTACGGAAACACGAAGGTCATCATAGGTTCGGACAGCGGAAAAGGAACCGCCGTCATCATGGGCAATGTCTACGGCGGAGGGGAATCCGTCCCCTGGATGAAGTCCTATGCGGTCGGAGGAAGCACATATTCCTTCAGTACGCGGAATTCCGACGTGGCGATGGTGACCGGGACCACCTCCGTCGAGATCAAAGACGGTGCCGATGTCAAGGGCAGCGTCTACGGTTCCGGAAGAGGCATAGCATACAATTCATCGGGGAGCATCTCGGATGAGGATAAGACGGAATATTCCACGATGTATCTGTACACTTATTCCTCCAGCGGATTCGGGCCCGATAATGTGGCATGGATGTCCAGCAGCAGCGGGGACGGTACCGTCACATACTACACCAAGAGCGAACAGGGCTCGTCCTTCACCTCCTTCGCCAAGGTCGACAGCTCCTCCGGGACGACCTCGTCCGTCACCGTCTCCGGCGGATCCGTCGCGGGCAACGTGTACGGCGGAGGCGCGTACGGCATCACCAACACCAGTTCCAGTGCTAGGGAGGAAGTCATCGCCTCCGTCGCCGTATCCGGCGGAACCGTCGGCGGTTCCGTATTCGGCGGAGGGGTCGGTACAGCCGGGGACATATCCGTCTACGGCTCCACCAAGGTGGAGATGTCCGGCGGTACCGTCACAGGTTCCGTCTACGGCGGTTCCCACTACGGAGTCATCAGGTACAACACCGAACTGATGATGACTGGAGGTTCAGTCGGAGGTTCCGTCTACGGCGGAGGGTACGGTGTCGTGGGCAGCGTGTCCGTGAACGGTACGAGGAAGACGACTCTGAAGAACATCTCCGTGACGGGATCCGTCTACGGCGGATCATCGCTCGGAACCGACGGGAGTTCGTCTTCCACGACGTCCCATGCATACGTGTTCGTATGTGCCGGGACGAGCGTCGGCGAATCCGTTTACGGCGGAGGATTCCAGGGTACCACCTACGGCGGCACCGAGATCTACATCGGATATGAGTGGGACAGCACCTCTTCCGCTGCCTCCCTGTCTGCGGAATCCGGCGGCGTGACCGTGAAAGGTTCCGTCTATGCGGGAGGAGACGTCGGCGTATCCGATACGTCGTCTTCCGCATACACCGCTACTCTGGTATACGGAGGAGGCCTGGTGAAGGTGGACGGGAGCAATCTGGAGATCTCCATTTCCGGAAGCATCATGGCCAGCGGAAACTCCTGCCTTACAGACGGCGACACCTCCATCGAGCTGAAGAACTTCAGCAACAAGTCGGAGATGGAGGGAATACACCGTGCCATGACCCTCGTGCTCGACAACTCTTCCGTCGTCCTCAACGGAAGGGGTACCGTACACAATGGGGAATCCAATATCTATTCCATATTCGGGATCGAGAACGATATGAAACTCCAGAACGGGAGCACGATCACCCTGTACTCCTCGGTGGAGAACATAGGTTCCTACAGCAGTCTCAACAAGGACGGCAGCGCCACCCTCCCCACTTCTCCTCTGAACACGATCGTATTCGGAGCCGGTAACACGTTCATCGTGAGGGATACGGACGGAACGTCCGTCACGTACGGCAAGGTCTCCGGATACACCGTCATCGCGGTCGCGACATCCGACTCCCTCTACGGGGCATACGCGCTGGGGGCGCTGGATTCGGCGGGAGGGTTCGTCATCGGGAGCGGGGGAACCTACAAGGAGGCGGATTCCACCGATTACACCTCCTGCAGATGCTGGTTCATCTCGGGTACCAAGAGCACGGACGCCACGCTGACGCTGAATTACCCCTCATCCGGGAACACGGCTTCGGCGGAGACGTCCGTCATCATGCCGAAGCTCCTCGGGACCACGTCGGTGAGGTACACCGGCGGCGTCTTCATCGAGTCCGGTCCCGGGACCGCGGAGTTCGTCGGGAGCGACGCGTCCGCGCAGACGGAGACGGGGAAGTATTCCCTCCTGGCCGGTTACGGTACCTCCGGGAGCGGGAGAATGCTCATCGACACCTCCTCCGACGGGTCCGGCGTGTACGGGGACGGAGTCTACTTCGATCCCGACGCGGCCGTGTCGCGCGGAACCTCCTTCGAGGGTCTCACCCCCGACCTCTGGGTGAAGTTCTCCGGATGCATCGAGAACAGGACCCAGTACCTCGGATACGTGCTCCTGTACTTCCAGGAGGTCTCCTCCGTGGAGTACGACACGTCCTCCGGCACGGAGACGATCTATGTCATAACCAACTACTCCGAGGTCAAGCTGAACCTGTACGTGCAGGGTTCCGACACCGCCCTCACGGGAGACTACTCCGTCAGCCTCGGAACCATCCGCGGTTCCGGTACCGCGGACTTCTACATCCCCGCCATCGCCTCGTACTCCGGTGCCACGGTGTACGTGACCGGGATGGAGGCGGTCGAGGTCCCGACGTACGGCGCCGGCACCGATAAGGTGACGCTTTCCGCGTCGAAGAACCTGGACAACACCAACGGATGGACCGTCACGAACGGGGAGCGGACGTACGCTCCCGGGGATTCCGAACGGTTCGCGCTCGGTGTGATCCAGGGTGCGTTCATCGCGGACATGCACTTCTCCGTCTCCGGTTTCGATTACAAGGACAGCAACCACAACGCGACGTACAAGTTCACGATGGAGGCGGTGCTGCAGGACGGGACGTCCTACGGGTTCACCGTGTCGGTGCACGTGTCCGTCATCAAGGACGTCATCGTGACGTTCGTGGACGGGCAGAGGGACTACTCCATCGACTACACCTTCGAGTACGGGCGCATCCTCAGTTCCACCGACTGTCCTCCGAACGGGGAGAACTTCATCGGATGGTACACCGACGGGGACTACAACAACCTCTACAACTACAAGGTCCCCCTGACCAAGGACATCACCCTGTATGCGAGGTACACCATCACCGTCACCTTCGACAACTGCGACGGTACGACCTCCATCCTGTATCTGGAGGAGCAGGCCGGCGGAGTGTCGGTCCCCAGGCCCGGGAAGGATCCGGAGCGCGCCGGATACACGTTCGGAGGATGGTATCAGGATGCCAAGTACACCGCCGCCTGGGACTTCGACAGCGCGAAGACCTCCAAGAACATCACCCTGTACGCCAGGTGGACCGGGGTGGAGATCGGGGTGACGTTCCAATACACGGATTCGTCGGGTACGCCGCAGACCGTGGAGGTCGACGGCGCCGTTTACTCGTTC
>CAZHJV010000054.1:0-8156 GCA_964533525.1 uncultured Methanomassiliicoccales archaeon
CTATAACAATCTGCGTCCGCATACGGTGCGGTTTCCCGACGGTGTACCGAACCGCGGATTTAACCCTATATACTCTCACGCCATCATCCCTCCCCGATGTCAGACTACCTCATCGTCGGCGCCGGCATCTCCGGCGCCTCCCTCGCGCACCTCATCTCCCAATCCGACGCCTCCGCCCGCATCGACGTCATCGACCGCCGCGACACAATCGCCGGCAACTGCTTCGACTTCCGCGATGAGAACGGCATAATGATCCACCGCTACGGATCCCACATCCTCCACACCTCCGATAGAGGGGTCTGGGACTTCCTCTGCCAACTCACGAAATTCAACACCTACATGCACCGTGTCCTCGCCGTCATCGAAGGCAACAAGGTCCCCATCCCCTTCAACTTCGACAGCATCCGCCTCTGCTTCCCCCCGACCCTCGCCGAACGCATCGAGAGGAAACTCCTCGACAGATTCCCGTACGGCTCCAAGATCCCCATCCGCGACTTCATGCAGCAGGACGATGAGGATCTGAAATTCCTCGCCCGGTACGTCTACGACAACGTCTTCGTGCACTACACCGAAAAACAGTGGGGCACCGACCCCTCGAAGATCGACGGCGCCGTCACCGCCCGCGTCCCCGTCTACCTCAGCAGGGACTGCAGATACTTCCAGGACACCTGCCAGGGGATCCCATCCGAAGGCTACACCGGGATGATCCGGAAGATGCTGGACCGTCCGAACATCTCCGTGAAACTGAACACCGACTTCAAGGATGTCAAAGACATCCAAAGATACAGGCACATCTTCTTCACCGGGCCGATCGACGAACTCATGGATTACAGCCTCGGGCCCCTCCCCTACCGCAGCGAGCGCTTCGAATTCGAGACCCACGACAGGGAACACTATCAGGAATGCGCCGCCGTCAACTACCCCAACAACTACGGTTTCACCCGTATCCACGAATACAAGTACTATCTCGATGACAGGTCCGAGAAGACCGTCATCGCCAAGGAATACCCCGAGGACTTTATCATCGGGAAGAACGAAAGGTACTATCCCGTACCCACGGAGGAATCCTCCGAACTGTACTCGAGATACCTGGAGGAAGCCAAAAAGAAGTACCCCAGCATGCGTTTCCTGGGCCGCCTCGGCGACTACAGGTATTACGACATGGACAAGGCCGTGGCGAGGGCCATGGCCGTCTTCAGGGAAGTGTTCGAATGACCGTCATGGTCACCGGGGGCGACGGATACATCGGCAGCCGCTGCGTGCTGGCACTTCTCGATTCCGGATATGACGTACTGACCTTCGACAACCGCTCCACCGGCCATGAGGGGACTTCCGAAGCGATCTCCGGGATGGATACGAAAGGTAAATTCCTGGGGACCTTCGCCGGGGATCTCCTCAGCAGGGAAGACCTCGACGGAGCCTTCGGGAAATATCACATCGATGCCGTCATCCACTTCGCCGCACTGTCCCAGGTGGCCGAATCCATGAAACGCCCGGACATCTACTACCGCAACAACGTCTGCGGCACCATGAACCTCCTGGACGCCATGGTGGAACATAATGTGGATAAGATCGTCTTCTCCTCCACCGCCGCCACCTACGGCGAGCCGGAATACGTCCCCATCGACGAATCCCATCCCCAGAGACCCATCAACCCCTACGGCAGGACCAAACTGGCCATCGAGGGCATGATGGACGACTACGGGAACGCATACGGCATCAGGAGCGTCCGTCTCAGATACTTCAACGTGGCCGGCGCCGACTCCCAATGCAGGGTCGGGGAGCTGCACGAGCCGGAGACCCACCTCATCCCCAACATCCTCAAATCCGCCCTGGGGGAGGGGAGGGAATTCAGCCTCTTCGGGGATGATTACGATACCCGCGACGGCACCTGCATAAGGGATTACGTGAACGTGGAGGATCTGGCCGACGCACACCTTCTGGCGCTCGAATATCTGAACAGGGGCGGGAAGACCGATTTCTTCAACCTTGGGACCAACGAAGGCAGCACCGTGAAGGAAGTCTTCGCGGAATGCGAGAGGATCACCGGGAAGAAGATCCCCCTGAAGGTCTGCGGGAGACGGCCGGGGGACCCGGCCGTCCTCGTGGCCGACAACAGGAAGGCGAAGGAGGTCCTGGGATGGAATCCCCGGCGCACCCTCGCCGACAGCATCCGCACGGCATACATGTGGGAGAAGAAGGTCCGCGGGATCTGAGCGCCATGCCTGAAGAGACAGTCATACAGCACATCGTCATGCCTTCCGGCATCGCCGAAGGCGACGAGGGTCTGTATGTCAGGGGGACCGGCGGGGGCCGGTTCCCCCTGTCCCTGAGGAAGGGGGAGGTCCTCGACCTCTGCGCCCACTTCAACTTCCTCCCGATAGGGAGGCTGAGGGAGGATGCGGACACAGGGGAGATCCTTCTCCGTCTGACATTCGAAGGGTCCCTGCGGGTGAGGACCCGGGCCTTCGGCCCCGGGTCCGAGACCGCCGGGGACTCGTTCCGTCCCCGGAACGGGGACGGGTATCCCCTGGACTGTTCCCAGGGGGACCTCCTCGGCCTCTCCGTCGAGGCCGAGGAGGACACCATCCTGTATTCGGGGGAATTCGTATGCCGTCCGGAACATGTGAAAAACATACGTCTGGCACATGCGGTGTGCACCTACCGCAGGGAAGACGAACTCCGTGACAAACTGGACAGGATCGATACTTATCTGAAGGAATACCCGGAACTAAAAGATCATCTTAAAATTCTCATCGTCGACAACGGGGGAACCCTCGGCGATATCCAAAACGGACACACGGAACTCATCCAACCCGGCAGGAACCTCGGCGGCAGCGGAGGTTTCGCGAGGGGGATGCTGGAAGCCCTCTCCGGGGACTCCACCCACGTCCTCCTGAACGACGACGACGCACGCCTCGATCCGGAAATCCTGTTCCGTACGGTCTCCTACTACTCCCTCCTGAAGGACGGACTGTCCGATACCATGCTGGGAGCATCCATGCTCAGGCTCGACCGCCCCTGCACCGTCCACGAATCCGGGGCGCAGCTCATCCGCTCCAAACCCCATGCCCTGAAGAACGGCCTCGACCTCTCCCGCACTGAAGACAACATCGGTCTCGTCCGCCGGGAGAGGATCGATTATCTGGGATGGTGGTACATCACCGTCCCTCTGGACAGCGTCCGCCGCGACGGCCTCCCCCTTCCCATGTTCGTCAAGATCGACGATGTGGAATACGGCATCAGGTCCCCCTCCCGTAAAACGACCATGTGCGGGATCTCCGTCTGGCACCCTCCATTCTCCTCCGGATATTCCGCATCCTCCGTCTACTATTCCCACAGGAACATCCTCGCCGCCCTCGCATCCGAAAGGATGCTCGACAGGGAGAGGATCAGCGAATACTTCGAGAGGGCCGTCCTGGACACCGCCTGCCTCAGGTACGTCTCAGCCGACGCCACCGTAAGGGCGGTGAAAGACTTCCTGAAGGGGCCCGATGCACTCTTCGGCATGTGCGCCGAAGGTCCTATAGCGATCGAGAATTACAGGTACGGGGACGTATCCGAACTCGAAAAGGAGTTAAGACCCAGACAGGAGAAAACCGCAGGTTTCCGGTTCCGCAAATACACCCTCAACGGCCTCATCCTCCCGTCCTGCGGAGACGTAACGACGGATTTCGGGGAAATGCACACGGACAGATTCTACCGCGCCGGAAAAGCCCTCTACACCGCCGACGGGAAGAAGGGCACACTGTGCAGGCGCAGCCTGTACAGGGCGATGTGCCAGATAGCGGAATTATACATCCTGAAAAGGAAAGTCCTCCGCCGTATGGAGAAACTGAACGGGGAGTACGGGGCGGCCGCGCCCCGGTATTCCTCGGAAAATTACTGGAAAGACCTCTTCGGTCACTGATTCCTCAGGACCTTGTCCATCCTGGATTTGATGTCCACGATGGGGTCCACGTTGCAGGGATCTATGTTGTGGAGCACCGCGATGTACAGCGAGATGTGGTCTCCGGCCATTATGCCGTAGATCATCCTCTCCAGCAGGGATTCCCCTTTGGTGTCGATCACCGACACCTTCACGCCCCTGCTCACCAGAAGGTCCACCGTCTCGTCGAGGATCTTGCTGACCTCCGTCAGCCTGTTGTCGCGGATGACCACCGGCATGAATTTGGTCCTGTAGGGATCGTCGTACCATCCGACCACTTCATTGTGATTGAACTCGGGTATCACGCCGGAGAACGCGATGATCTTCGAGTTCTCGTTGAGCTGGTTCTTCGTACGTACCGCGACGGCCTCCATATCGGGGACACCGTACACCACAGGCACGAGTCCCTCCAGGTTCCTCGCGATCGTCCACGCGATGCCGTCCTCGGCCTCCATCTCCTCCCTGTATTTCCTGAGGCGGGGGAGCATGGACCTGATCTGATGGCGCATGCCGGGCCCTCCGGCATCCTCGATGATCACTCCCAGGGTGCCGATGAACCACCCTATGGCGGAACGGGGCTGCATCGGGTCCCCCTCGATCAGAACGACGGGGTTCCCGTTCTCCTTGGATATCTCCAGGAGATCTCCGCCGTGCGTAACGGCGATAACATCCAGTCCCGCATCCAAGGCGAGCCTGTACATGAACTTGGTCTCGTAGGTGTTTCCGGAATAACTGCAGGCCACGAACAGGGTGTCCTTGTCCACCCATTCGGGGAGCGCCATGGTCTTGCAGGAATCGACGGAAACCTTGGAGGTGTAATACATGGAATCGGCGAAGATCGCACCGCCAATGGCGGATGCGCCCATCCCGCAGATGAGCACGTGCCTGTATCTCCTCTTCACATGGGAATCCACGGAGATCGCCTTCTGGAGGTCGTCCGTGAACCCGGAGATCTCCGCCGCCATCTTGTTCAGAGAATCCGTAGCAAATACCATCGAATCTGTTTTCCCCGAATTTCCGCCGTTCATGCTATCCTTCTGCATATGATACTATTCTCAGTTAAAATGCTAACGCAAAGCTCATCCGTTTTTCGGACGCATCCGCCACGCTGGCTCATAACTTTTTTCTGTTATCAGAGAACAGTTCCGCGGCCTTCATCAGCACCAGTCCCGGGAGGTCCGAGAACCTCAGTATCAGGTGTCTGAATATCGTGTGCTGCGTGTTCACCGCCCACTTTATCTCCGACAGTTCCCCCCGGTCCTCCGCCATGAGGACGTCCGTCCACCCATCCATATCCTCCCCCGGTATCAGGGGGATACGGTCTCCGAACATCCCCTTGTAGAATCCGGCGCACTCCATTATCCCGCCGTATATCTCCGGGAAGGCCTCCATGCGGATCTCCTCGTCCGGCGACACGTCCTCCGCCAGGACCGGTTCCCCGCCATCCCCGATATCCAGCACCGTGTTCTCCCCGCTCCCCATGAAGAACTCCGCCAGATTGACATAGGAGGACGACAGGAACTGGTGCGTCCGGTCGCAGTATGCGGCGTGGTCCTCCGGACTGTCCCGCATCACGGCATAGTAACACCCCTTCGCCTTATGTCCCAGATATCCCTCGACGTCCTTCTGGGACGTGAACTTCATGGTGGTGGCGTCCACCATCATCGGCCTCTCCATCCCTTCCAGCATCTTATTCACGTATCCCGCGAAGCGGGCATGTCCGTCATCCACTACCTTCTCCAGGAACTCCCTGTTCTCCGCGACGAATTCCCTGTATTCCGACTTCCCGGGCACCTCCAGGTCCGGATATCTCCCGGACCTCCTCAGGTACCCCATCAGGGACAGCACCGTGTCCCTGTCCGACAGGTCCCTCCCTCCGAAGACCTTCGCCACCGCCCGGGACGTGTGCAGATACACGGAGGGCTTCCGCCCTCCGAGGATCCTGTACGTCTCCATGGGCATGTACCCGTCCCTCGAGAAGAACACCAGCCCGTCCGCATCCTCCGAGTTCCTCTTCACGAACTCCGCGAACATGACGTTCATGGGCCCGCCGAACCTCCTGGCGGCCGCGTGCCAGTAACTTTCCTCCCTGCCGGAGGACCACTGCAGGATGTCCATCCCGACTATGACGGACGGTCCGAGACCGGGATGTTTCCGCACATACTTCGTCTCGTGCGGATGGCACTCCCCGTACCTCTCCCTCAGCGGCATCCAGCGGACCGCACACAGCCCGGACGACCTGGCCTGGGCCAGGTCGGAACGGGGGTTGTCCCCTATCATCAGGACGTCTTTCCCGTCGAGTCCCAGATCCTCCAGCACCTTCCCGTACAGCGAACCGGCGCGCTTCGACGCCTTCAGGTCCGACGACACGTACAGTGCGGAATACCCTGAGATGCCGTTCCTCTCCAGTATCTTCTCTATGATCCCCTTCCCGAGGTACATGTCGGATACGAGGACCGTCTTCTTCCCCTGTTCCAGAGCATAACGGAACAGGGACACCCCGTCCGGGTCCGGACGGGAGAACTCTATCTCCGATTCTATCTCGATGTCCTTCAGGGAGGAGTACTTCGGATCCAGGAACCCGTAGATCCTGTCTATGTCCGGCTCGAACTCCGCCCTCCGGGCGCTCCTCTCCGCCTCTATGCGGGCGTCATGGAACCCCTCCAGGCCGCTTTCCGCCTCCAGGAAGTAAAACAGGTCCCTGGGACGGAAGAAAGGCCTCACCGTCAGCGTGTCGAATATGTCGAACGCCGCGGCATCGGCGGAATCTATGCTCTCCCTGTACCCGGACAGGTCCATGGGACATCAGTCCGATTTGGCCAGATCCCTGACGAAACTGTAGTAGGCCGTCTCCTTGAAACGGGAGACCCACTCCAGGAGCTGCCTCTTGGTGATGTAGCCCCTGGTCAGCGCGATCTGCTCCGGACACCCGACCATGGCCCTGCCGCTCTTCTCCACGTCGTGGATGTAGTTGCTGGCCTCCAGCAGTGTCTCGGAGGTCCCGGTGTCGGCCCATGCGACGGAATCCGGCAGGACTATGGCCTGCAGCTTCCCGTCCTCCATGTACAGCCTGTTGAGGTCGGTGATCTCCAGCTCCCCCCTGGCGGAGGGCTTCAGCTTCTTGGCGTACTTCACCACGTCCCTGTCGTAGAAGTAGAGGCCGGTGACGGCCATGTCGGACTTGGGTTCGGCGGGTTTCTCCTCCAGGGAGACCACCTTCCCGTCCTCTCCCATCTCGGCCACGCCGAAGGCGCGGGGGTCCGCCACCTTCTTGCAGAATATCGTGGCCCCTCCCGACCCGGCCATGGCCTGGGCCAGGAGTTCGTCCATCTCCTCCCCGCAGAACAGGTTGTCGCCGAGGGCGAGGGCGACGCTGCCCCCGTCTATGAAACGCTCGGCCACGAGGAATGCGTCCGCGATGCCTTTCTGCACCTTCTGGACGGCGTACTTGAGGTCGACCCCGAACTGGGATCCGTCCCCCAGGAGTTTCTTGAAATATGCTTTGTCCTCCTTCGAGGTTATCACGAGGATCTCGGTGATGCCCGCGCTCATGAGCGTAGACAGAGGATAGTAGATCATCGGTTTGTCGAACACGGGAAGGAGTACCTTCGAAATGTGCTGACTCGCCGGATATAAACGAGTGCCCTTGCCGGCGGCAAGGATGATTCCCTTCATCGCTGAAAAGGATGGCTCAAACAATATATAATGACGATGGACGGTTCTTTATATACTCGAGAATAAAAACCGACTATTGCCGTAGCCGACGTAAGGCGTACGCAGTAATACCCAGCATAGAAGACCGCCCCCCGGAGACGGTGTCCGGGGCGGCAGTTACATCGACACAGGCGGACCCTGCGGGAAAACATTTTATTAAGTAAGAGGGAATCGGGGAGTTGCAGCGAAAGGGGCTGTGGGGTAGCTTGGTATCCTTGTAGGTTCGGGACCTATTGACCCCGGTTCAAATCCGGGCAGCCCCACTCACTCTGCGTTTATGATCGGTTGCATGATGCGGCGGGGACGTCGCACCGCACGTTGTTTTCTGCAGTCTGGCACATCGCTGTACCGAGGAAAACACTGCATATTCGGGCACGCGCGGAAACGGGTGCGGCGGAACGCCGCACCTCTGAGAATTCTCAAACTTCTATGATTTCGTTGCGGACCTTCGGGATCTTTCCCCAGAACGCCATGGCGGTGAGGATCACCTTCCCGGACATGCCGAGATAGTACT
>CAZHJV010000055.1:0-7565 GCA_964533525.1 uncultured Methanomassiliicoccales archaeon
AGGACATCATCCAGAACCCGCGCCTGCACATAATCGCCGTATCGGACGAGGCGGGAGTGGGCATAGTCGTCAGCGAGAGGGACGGACAGGTGTTCATCACCGGACATATGGAGTACGATGCGAACACACTCTCCTACGAGTACTACAGGGACCTCGGGAAAGGCATGAATCCGCACATCCCGGACCACTACTTCCCCGGCAACGACCCGTCCAAAGACCCCATCATGAACTGGAGGGGCACCGCGAACCTGATCTTCGCCAACTGGCTCAACTACTACGTCTACCAGATGACCCCCTACGACATCAACGAGATCGGAAAGGAAAGTGAGTGACGTGATAAGAGAGATCGAAACGGACAAGGCGCCGGATGCGGCGGGACCGTACTCCCAGGGCATCGCATACGGGAACCTCGTATTCACCGCGGGGGAGATCCCGGTGGACCCTGCGGACGGGAAGATACCCGAAGGCATCGAGGAGCAGGCGGAACTAGCCCTGAGGAACACCGAGGCGGTCCTGAACGCCGCAGGGAAGTGCAGGGCGCTGCAGGTGACCGTCTACCTTACGGATATCGGGGATTTCGGCACCGTCAACAGGATCTATGCGGAACATTTCGGGAAACCGTTCCCCGCGAGGTCCTGCATACAGGCCGCGGCCCTCCCCAAGGGCGTGAAGATCATGGTGAGCGCAATAGGCGCACTCGAAGAGTGAAAAACTCAGACGCCGTTCACCATCGGATTGACCAGTTTTCCGAGGACGGCGTCCCTCACCAGAGGATTGTATTCCGAGAGGTCCTTCTTCTCCGCGATTATCGCATCGACCTCCTTTTTGACATGGAGGAACACCTCGCGGAAGATGCGGCACGAATCCCCGCCGCAGTTCCCGATGCCGCACTGATAGTAGGCGTCGATGCTGCATCCGCCCTGACAGTAATCGTAGACTTCGCACGTCTGGCACTTTTTCCTCCGTTCGATGGAACCCTGCAGGATCCTCGCGAATCCGTCGGTGCGGAACGCTTCGGATATGTGCGAGATCCCGTCGATGCTGCACATACGGAACTCCTCCGGACACGCCTTCGCACAGGGGTACAGGTCCCCGTTCGGATAGATGCAGAGCCACTTCGTGAGGCACGATGTGTGCGCACAGTCTGAAGGCTGCGGATCCCCGAGCGCGGAGAGGACATACAGGTAATGCGGGACCAGAGGGATCCTCGCATCAGGGTCGCGGAACCACCTGTCGAACGTCTCAATGCTCCCGCGTATGTACTCGTCCGGATCCGGGACAAGCCCCGGATCGGCGGCCGCACGGCCCGCCGGTATCACCGGGACCATGCTCACGGACGCACCGATGCCGTTGAAATGGCCGTAGATCTCCGCCTGCCTCGACTGGCTCTCCCTCGAAATGGTAGCGCTCACGGAGAACACCCTCTCCTTCTCGCTGAGGGAAACGATGGTGTCCTCCACCCTGCGGCCGTCGTGTCTCAGTATGTCGGCGCAGGGACCCTCGTGGGAGATCCCGATGTTAATCATCTTCTCCTTGCAGAACTTCACCATCTTCCCGTCGAGTGCGAGACCGTTCGTCTGTATGGTGTTCCCGACCCTGCGGACCCCGAAATACTTCTCCTGGAGTTCCACGGCCTTCTTGAAGAACGAGAACGGGAGCGTCAGAGGCTCCCCGCCGTGCCAGATGAACCATGCTCCGTCGTACTCCTCGGAGACGAGACGGAACAGCTTCTCTAATCTTTCAAAAGATAATCTTCCCCCCGAGGACTTCTCCTCGGAGGAATGATAACAGTGCCTGCAACCCATGTTGCAGGCGAGGGTGGGTTTTATTATGACCGAAAGGAAACGGCCCATACCGCAGCCGATTCCTTAAATCAGAAGGGCCACCAGGTCCAGATGCCGTTGAAGCCTTCTGTGACGTAGCAGCAGCATATGCAGCAGATGACGATCCCGCCGATGCAGGCGGCGTGCTGTGCGGGGGTCGCGCAGTATCCTCTCTCGCTGCAGCAGGGATACTCGCATTTGGCGTCTCCGTATTCCTGCTCTGCGTTCTTGGGCGTGTTGTAATCCTTTTCCTCCTCTTCGCCGGTCTGGATTGCCATCACGGTGAATGCGAGGGGGGACTGGCTGGTGTAGGATGCGATTAAATCTTCGACAGACTGTGACATTAACTCACCCTGCCAATTGCTGGCTAGATAATCTGCGTAATCGTTCCGCCTATTAAAATGGTTTCGTCCATACCTGTTTCAACTCGGCACATAAGAATTTTTTCCAATCCAATATTCTTATCATACACGTCGGTAATTTAAATGGCGTGTGCGATGGGAGCACCATTATGTTCGGTTACACCGTCCCGCTGTATTCCCGCATGCCCGCCGCCGAGCGCGCGGCATACCAGAGGTACTACTGCGAGACGTGCCACCAGCTGAAGGCCGGTTTCGGACTCGTGAGCACCGCCGCCGTGAACTACGACATGACGTTCAACACCATCGTGGTGGATGCCGCGATCGGCGGGAAGGTATTCCCCGGGACCCCCAAGTCCCCGTTCTGCGTCTTCCGGAAACCGGGGACGGAATCGAGGATCTTCGCGGAGATGGCCGCATATACGATCCTTCTCACCAAATGGGAACTGGTGGACGACAAGACGGACAAACCGTCCCTGAAGACGGGTTTCATTGATCTGGCACTGAGCCGGGCGATATCCAAGGCGGAGAAGATGTATCCCGAATACGACGAGACCGTCGGAAAAGGATTCGGCCGCCTGAGGGAGATGGAACTGGACGGCTGCACCGACCCCGAGATGATGGGGAGGGCGTTCGGGAAGGCCCTGTCAGAGCCTCTCCGCGACATCGCCGGGGACGGCGCCCCGGAGAAACTCTCCGACCTCTTCACGGACCTGACCGCGGCCGTGTACGTCATGGACGCGATAGACGATCTGGAGGACGATTACATGGACGGGACCTACAACCCGTTCCTCGAGGCCTGCCCGGATTTCACCAACCGCGACGCCTATGTGAAAAAGAACCTGTACTCCCTCACCGGACTGGTGAACGGCATCGTCGGAAAACTCCAGGGCGATTATTCCGCGGTGAGGGGATCCATGGGGCACATGGCCGGCGTGACGGACAACATCGTCTATCTGGGTATTCCCGAATCCGCCAAGAACGCGATCGCCGGGAGGAGCGGGGCCAAGATGAGTGTGAAGAACTCCCTCGACCTCAGGAAGAAGAGGACTTCCACTTACTGATCGCTCAGGGAGAGTCTTCCGCAGGGGTCGTACCTGTCGCAGACGCTGAGGATATCGGTGGGTTCCTTGGTGAGGGCGCATACGGCGTTCCCGAACTCGATGACGGCATGGGAGCAGTTCTCGCAGCACCCGGGACGGTATCTGGGACATGAGTGTTTCGCGGTCACGACCTTGTTGTTTACCATACATGCCCAATCGTCCTCGGAATGAACGCAGTACCTGCACACATCGCACTTGCCGTATCTCTCGTCAGTCATATCCTGCCCGAATCCCAGCCAAACCGAATGTCATAGATAAAGGTACTGGATTGATAAAAAATACCTGACGGCTCAGGAGATGACATGGCGGGTCCCGTCCGGTTCGATCCACACGAAATCGGTGCCGTCATCAGCCTCCAGAGGTGCCAGCAGCAGGCTTATTTCGAAGAATGCCTCCGTGTCCAGCTCCGATTCGCACATGACGTACAGGAGGATGTTCCTGAATTCCATCCTGTACCCGGTGTCGTGTATGCCGTTGCGCTCGTAGAACGGTATGAGGTCCTCCTCGCAGTCCAGGACCAGGGGTTTCCCCGGATACTTCTCCCTCAGGGCGGAGAGGGCGGCCGAACCGTACCCTTTCGAGCGCTGTCCCCTGTCTACGACCAGGAAGAGGATGTACACCATCGTGTCGGAGGGGATGGCGACGGCGAAACCTACGAGTTCCCCGCCGGAAACTGCCTCCCAGAGGTCCATCTCCCCTCTCCCGAAATACGGCATGAGGTCCCTGAAAGGATATCTCATCGCCTCGGTGAATGACGAATCCAGCATATCCGACATCTGCGAAAGGATTTCGGGATCCGAAGGATTGTGCCTCAGTTCGACCTGCATACGGGGCCATCCGCAATGCCGTATTTAGAACATCTGGCACATTGCATTTCATGCATGGATGCATAAGGCTGTGCGGCCGCCGTTCCGGCGGCCGCATCTGAAAAGTTTTTACTCACTCGGGCAAGTGTAGACCTTGTCCCCCTCGAAGTAGACGAAGGCGACGTTGGCCTCGTGGATCTTATCCTTGGCGCACGAGGTGAAGTCCTTGTCGAAGAGGAGGAAGTCGGCGTACTTGCCGACCTCGATCGAACCGCGCTCGTCCTCGATCTGAAGCTGCTTCGCGCCGTTGATGGTCATGATATCCATCGCCTGCTCGACGGTGACCTCCTCGGCCACGTTGAGCTTCCAGACTTCCTTATCGGAGCAGGTGTCGTTGACGGCCACTTCTATGATTCCGCTGACGGTGGTGGGGGCTCCCGATGCGGCCGGCACATCGGTGGACGAGGTGACGACGATGCCCCTGTCGATGAGCGACTTGATGGGATATCCCGCCTTCGCGATGTCCTCAGGCAGCAGAATCTTAACGTACTCCGGACCGTCTTTTTCGGCGATAAGGGTCCTCCAGTTGATGTTGATGGAGGCGTAGATGCCGTGCTCGGCCATCGCGTCCTTGGTCTCCTCCGTGATGTTGCGCCCGTGGCAGATTCCGTTGTTGACCCCTTCCGCGGCGGTATCCTCCGCGTAGATGTAGGCGTTGACGACCTGCTCGACGGCGGCGTCGCCCTGTGCGTGGACGTGGACGGACAGACCCTTCTCGTTGGCGGCCTTGACCATCTCGTTCATCACGCCGGTCTCCCAGACCTGGGTGCCGTGGGTGCCGTTCACGTAGGTCCCCTTCAGCCATCCGGATCCGCTCTCCACGGCCTCCCCGTCGGCGAAGAGCTTCAGGGTGGTGTAGACGAAGTGGTCCGTGGCGTACTTGTCCTTGCACTCGGCGGCGCTGTCGACCTCGGACTTCCAGTCGTCGAAGGAATCGATCTTGTAGGTGCCGCTGACGTAGACGGAGAGACCGACCGTCTTGTCGTAGGTTTCGAGACAGTCCATGATCTGGGTCCCGAAGTAGTTGGTCCACCCGTCCTGGTAATAGGTGTATCCCTTGGAAAGCAGGGCCTCCTCCATCGCTTCGCAGATGCCCGCGTAATCGTTCTCGCTGAATATCTCCATGTTCGCCACGGTCTTCTTGAGGACGTAGTTGTACGCCAGGTCCGACAGCAGCCCGGAGAGCTGTTTCACCGTCTGTCCGCCGATCTCCTTGTCGATCTTCCCGATGACGCCTCCCTTGATCTCCGTGTCGACGGTCACGCCCGCCAGTTCCAGCGTCTTGCTGTTGACGAAGGCGTTGTGTCCGGAGTCGTCCACGGCGATTACGATCTTGTCGGAGCAGATCTCGTCGAGCTGGGTGCGCATGTCGAGGCTGGCCTTGACGGACGTCATTTTGACGTTGCTCCATCCGAAGGTGAAGTAGAACTCCTTGTCGGGGTGGGTCTCGACGTAGGTCCTGACGTTGTCCAAGACCTCCTTCTCGTTGTTCCCGGGCACGTAGAACTTCAGGTACTGGAGGATACCCTGTGCGGCATAGTGTCCGTGACCCTCGGTCGCGCCTGGCATGATGAGTCCCTTGTCCCTGTAATCGATGACCTCGGTGGTGCCTTCCTTGATGTAATCCTCGGCGCCCTCCGCATCTCCGACATAGATGTATTTCCCGTCTTTCACGGCGAATGCTTCGGCATATTTCCCCTCGTCCGATGTGTAGATCTTCCCGTAGACGACGGTGTCCGCCGTCTCCGGGCCGGAGGAATTGTTGAGAACCCCGCTGCAGCAGACGGCCGCGCTCACCAGGACGATGGCGCATACCGCGATGACGACGGCGGCGATATTCTTCTTCTGGACTGTATCGAAATCCATGTGCTGATCCTCTTAGAAACAGACGGAACCGAACACCGGGGCATCCGCACCGGAACGGAGACCGGCTCCTCAGTCTAATTTCCGGACGGCAAAAGACAGTATGTCTATAAAGACGCACGGAAAGCGGATGGAATTCCTTTATCTATGAAACCGCCAATCGCGGGCCGATGAGCGGTATAAGGACGGACAGGAGACACACCGTCAGGGCCTGTTACGCGGCCTACGTGATCCAGGCGATCATCGTCACGTTCGCACCGCTCCTGTTCGTGACGTTCTCGGAGGAATTCTCCCTCTCCCTGGACAGAATCACCCTGCTGACCACGGTGAACTTCGCCGTGCAGCTCGTCTTCGACCTCATCTGCGACCCGATAGTGAAGAGATTGGGTTACAGGAGGACGATGGTGGTGTCCCATGCGGCCATGGCCGCGGGACTTATCTGCATGGCGTTCCTGGCGGATGCGATGCCGGATCCGTACATCGGACTGCTCCTCTCGGTGGCCGTCTATGCATCCGGAGGGGGACTGTCCCAGATACTCGTGAATCCCATCATAGTGTCCTGTTCCAGGGACGAACGGGGCGGGGCCCTGTCCATGGTGCATTCCATGTTCTGCTGGGGGCAGGTCATTGTCTCGGTGCTCTCCACGGCGTTCTTCGTCGCCGCCGGGACGGAGGAATGGAGACTGCTGGCGCTCATATGGGCCGTGGTGCCGGCGGCGAACATGGTCTACTTCATATTCGTCCCCGTGGACGAACCCGAGAGACTTCCCGGGAAGAAGAAAAAGTCCTCCTTCGGGACCCTCACGTCGGAACCGCTGTTCTGGATCTTCATTGCGATGATGGTGTGTTCCGGCGCATGCGAACATGCGATGAGCCAGTGGGCGTCCGCCTTCGCGGAGACCGCCCTGGGCGTCGACAAGACGTCCGGGGACCTTCTGGGACTCTGTGCGTTCGCGGTGTGCATGGGGACGGCGAGGACCCTGTACGGGAAAGGGAGCTCCAGGATAGACCTGGGGAAGATGATGGTGGGCAGCGCCGTCCTCTGCACGGTGTGTTTCGTCACCGCCGCCTTCTCCCCCTGGCCCGCGGCGGCGCTCCTGGGATGTGCGCTGTGCGGATTCTCCGTGGGGATCTTCTGGCCCGGGACCTTCCATCTGGCGGCCTCGGCGGTACCCGCCGGAGGGACCGCCATGTACGCGCTCCTCTCGCTGGCGGGGGATGTGGGATGCGCGGGAGGACCGACAGTGGTGGGATTCGCGGCGGAGGCCTTCGGCGGCGACCTGAGGATCGGCCTCGCGGCCGCCGTGATATTCCCGATCCTTATGCTGCTGGGACTGTTCCTGGCGAAACGGAAGACCGCCGTCAGACGATGTCGATGCAGAAGCCCTTCATCACTTCCAGGGCGGCCTTTCCGAGGGAATCGTCATAACTCGCGACCAATGCGGGATCCACCGTTATCTTCGCCTCCGGAAGGGCCGTACGGATGAGTGCGGCGTTCACTATGACGCAGATGTTGGTGGCCACCCCGCACAGCTCCACCTCGCCGTACCC
>CAZHJV010000056.1:0-7029 GCA_964533525.1 uncultured Methanomassiliicoccales archaeon
CGACCAGACGGAGACCGTCGAGATCCCCGCCCTTGGACACACCATCGTCGAGGATGTCGCCATTCCTGCGACCAAGATCGCAGACGGACGCACCGCCGGAACCCACTGTTCCGTCTGTAATACCGTGCTCAAGGCGCAGACCGTCATCGCAAAGCTCCCCTCCGAGGCCACCAAGTCCGAGGTCAAGACCGCCGGAACCTCCGCGGTCATCGATAACTCTGCCGTGAGGACTGTGATCGATGAAGGACTCGCCCTCGAAGTCAAGAGCGAAGAGGTCACGGTTGAGATGCCCCGCGAAGTCCTTTCTGCCGTGATCGGAACCTCGAATGACGACATGAAGATCACTGCGGTCAAGCTGGATGAATCCAAGATCTCCGTGCTGCCCGATGACGTTGTGAAGGACGCCGCCGCAGTCATCTCGCTGGACCTCATCATCGGCGGGACGCCCGTGCATCAGCTCGGCGGCAATGTCCGGGTTTCCGTGGATTACACCCTCGGAGAAGGTCAGGATTCCGATAGGATGTATGTCGCATACGTCACGGACAAGGGAATAGTCGAGAAGATGGATGCCGAATACAGAGACGGAAAGGTCTTCTTCGAGACCAGCCACTTCTCCTACTATGCGGTATACTTCGATGAGGAATCGTCCTCCGACTTCACCGTGCCTCTGATCATCGGCCTCCTCATCGGAATCCTCGTCGCGGCGGCTGCGGCCGTTGTCGGATG
The DNA here is from genome assembly GCA_964533525.1 of uncultured Methanomassiliicoccales archaeon. Classification (GTDB taxonomy): domain Archaea; phylum Thermoplasmatota; class Thermoplasmata; order Methanomassiliicoccales; family Methanomethylophilaceae; genus Methanomethylophilus. The sequence goes on from CAZHJV010000056.1 coordinate 727, forward strand.
GAAGATCCGCGAGTACGCATGAGATAAATCTCTTTACCCTCCCTTCGGGGAGGGGAAACCTCTTACCTTCTGTTTTTGTCTCGGAGCCGCGTCGGGACCGCCGGGTATTTTTCTTCAGAAAACGTTCAGAGGACGGTTCGGAGGAGCGATATGAGCCAGAAGTGCGTGGTGTTGTCGTCCGCATCTTCTATGTTCTCATGTGCCAGATGCAGACCGTAATGTTCTCCGGCCGACCGTTTGCAGAGTACGGCGCAGGTCTCCGGGAGGAGTCCTTCCGCAAGCATCTCCGCCGCATAGGCGGTGTCGGAGCATTCCTTCTGTTCCGCTCCGGGATACAGTTCCGAGAGGGACATTCTGCACTGTTCCAATGCCTGTATGTGGGAGGAGACCGATGTTATCTCCGAGTCGGGTTTTTTCGTGAAGACGCAGTGGTGGATGTGAAGGTCCCCTTCCGAGACGATCCTGTAATCCAAGCCTTCCAGGGCCTCCTCCGTCTCGATGACGGGTCCCGCACTGCTGTTGCGGACCGCAAGCACCCCCAGATCCGACGACCCTTTCAGAAGTTCTTTCACGACCCCTTCCGAGGTCACCGCGGGGATGAGTTCCGCATCCGGTTCCTTGATTCTTCCGGAGAATATCCGCGCCATCTCCCAGCTGTTGGAGAACGGGATGCCCATGTAGGCGATTCTGATCGGATCACTCCCCGGTCTGCGGATCCTTCACGGCGACCTTCTTCCTCTGTCTTCCGCCTGTCTTCTTGACCTTCCCCTGGTCGATGGCCCACTGGTAGTTCTCCATCTCGTTGGGGGCCACGAGGACCCTGTCGCCTTTCTTGTACTTCATGCCGGTGGCCCAGTTGGTGAAAGGTGCCAGCACGCGGTATTCGTCGGCGTCCATTACTATTTCGGTGATGTTGGGTCTGCCCTTCATCTGCGAGTACGTTCCCGCATACGGGGTCGCCCTGCCGTCCTTCACTTCGATGACGCTCGTGCAGACGGAATCCAGGAAGTAACGGTCATGGGTGACGGTGATGATGGTGCCGTCGTACTCCGTCAGGGCCTCCTCTATGGCATGTCTCGCCGGGATGTCCAGATAATTGGTGGGCTCATCGAGGACGAGGATGTTGGTCTCCTTCATCAGGAGCACCGCCAGGGCGACGCGGCACCTCTGTCCCCCCGAAAGAGTGGACATGGGGCGTTCCACCGCGTCCCCCATGAGGAGGAAGCGCGCCAGCATCTGGCGGGCCTCCGCCCTGCGTTCCTTCCCCATGTACACCAGGAGCTGCTCCTCCGCGCTGAGGCGGAGGTCCAGTTCCTCATGGTGCTGGCTGTAGTATCCGACCTTGTTGCCGGGTGCGGCCCAGAATTCGCCGGAGGTCACGGGGATCTCCTCCAGGAGGGCTCTGACCAGGGTGGATTTGCCCTGGCCGTTGGCCCCGAATATCCCGATCTTGTCGCCTTTCCTGATGTCGAGATTCACATGTGCCAGTATGTCCGGTTCCCCTTTCCCGTAGGCCACGGAGCAGTCCTTCATGATGAAGACGTTCTTGCCGGATTTGTGGGCCGCCTGTATCCTGACGGTGATCTCCCGCAGTTCCTCCGGCTTCTCCTTGACCTCCATCTTGGCGATCATCTTCTCCCTGGTCTTGTAGGTGGCCGCATACCACTGGTCGTGGCGGAGACGTTCGGCGATGGCCTCCTGAGTGCGTTTGGCCTGGTTGTACTTCTCCCATTCCCTTTCCTGCCGGCGGAGGTCCAGCATCTTCTTCATGACGAACTGGGAGTAGTTGCCCTTGTATTCGCGGGTCTTCCCGTTCTCGATCTCCACCATCCTGACGGCCATCTTGTCCAGGAAGTAACGGTCGTGGGAGACCGCGAGCACGGCGCAGTGGCTGCGGAGGAGGTAGTCTTCCAGCCATTCGATGGTGTCGATGTCCAGATGGGACGTGGGTTCGTCCATGACGAGGATGTCGCATTCCTCCGCCTGGACGACGATCCTCGCCAGCATGACCTTGGTCCTCTCCCCTCCGGAGAGGGTGTCCATGTACCTGTCCATCATGTCCGCGGAGAGACCGACCTGTCCCAGGGCGTCCTTCAGTTTGTTCTCGTCGGCCACGTCGCAGCTGGCGAGCTTCTGTTCCAGTTCCGCGTATTCCGTGGCGAGGGCGTTCCAGTCGATGTCCCCTCCGCCGGCCATGGATTCGTCGATGGCGGCCATCCTGCGGCGGATGTTCTCGATGTGGCCGTAGGGGCGTCCCAGAACCTCCCTGACGGGCACATGGGAGGAGTCCGCGAACTGTTCCAGATACCCTATGTTCCTGGAACGGCGGGTGATCTCGCCGGTGTCGCAGGGCTCTATCCCCAGGAGGATCTTTATGAAGGTGGATTTCCCGGCGCCGTTCACGCCGATCAGTCCGATGGCATCGTGCTCGTTGATCTGGATACTGGCATCCGTGAGCACCCTGTTCGGTCCGAACGCCTTCGTGACTGACTCGGCTTTGAAGAGCATAACGGCTCCGCAAACACCGTTTCGGTTAAAAAGATTGGTTCCTCCCGGGACGGGGGTCCCGCCGGGGGCGTCCCGTCCCGGGACGCACATGTGCCAGATGTACGATTTCAGCAGGTTCCGGGAACTAGGACGGTCCTCATGTGCGCGTGCGCAGGCAAGAATAGGTTTAAAACGGAGATTCCGATGGGCGTAGCGATCAACATGGTAGACGAAAAAGCCATCGAAGCGGCCCAGAAACAGTACGGCGAACTTCTCAGGAAGCAGCTGGAAAGGGTCGAGAGGATGAAGAACGAACCCGACTGGACGGACTACTCCAAGCTCGACAAGCTCATCATCGGCGTGTGCGGAGGGGACGGCATCGGACCCTACATCTGCAGCGACGCGAGGAAGGTCCTGGAGTTCCTGCTGGCGGATAAGATCGCCGCGGGGAAGGTCGAGGTCAGGAACATCGACGGTCTCACCATCGAGAGGCGTGCGGAGGTCATGAAGGCCATCCCCGACGACACCATGGAGGAGCTGAAGAAGTGCCACGTGATCCTCAAGGGTCCGACCACCACTCCCAAGAAAGGCGACCAGTGGCCCAACATCGAGTCCGCCAACGTCGCCATGAGGAAGGAGCTCGACCTCTTCGCCAACATCAGGCCCGTATCCGTCCCCGAACTCGGCATCAATTGGAGGTTCTTCAGGGAGAACACCGAGGGTTCCTACGCCGTCGGTTCCAACGGCATCAACGTGACCGACGACCTCGCCATCGACTACTGCGTCGCGACCACCCAGGGGACCGAGAGGATCCTCAGGGCGGGGTTCGATTACGCGAAGAAATCCGGCGCGAACTACGTCTCCGTCATCACCAAGGCCAACATCATCAAGACCACCGACGGGAAGTTCCTGAACATCGCCGAGAAGGTCGCGAAGGACTACCCCGAGGTGAAGTGGGACGACTGGTTCATAGACATCACCACCGCGAAACTGCTGGACCCCGCCAGGAGGTCCGCCTTCCGCGTGTTCGTCCTCCCCAACCTGTACGGCGATATCATCACCGACGAGGCCGCCCAGATACAGGGAGGCGTCGGGACCGCGGGTTCCGCCAACATCGGGAAGAAGTACGCCATGTTCGAGGCCATCCACGGGTCCGCACCCAGGATGGTCGACGAGGGCCGCGCCAAATACGCCGACCCCTGCAGCATGATCAAGGCCGTCGCCATGATGCTCGAGCACATCGGCGAGACGGAGAAGGCGAGGAAGCTCGACATGGCCCTCGACGTCTGCGTCCAGTTCGAGAAGAAGCTGGTCATGACCGGAAGGGACACGGGCGCCACCGGAGAGGAATTCGCCAAGTACGTCATCGAGACCGTCCAGAGGCCCGATCTGGAGAAGGTCTGGAAGGGTTACGTGGACGCCGCGGCCGGAAAACAGTGATAATCTTATGTCCCCGCCGTACGGCGGGGACGTTTCCGACCGACAATCATATTATCGGTGGCATTGATATACCGCCGTTCGCAGGAACAAGGAGTAGAAGGACTTGTATTATTGCAGACTCATGATTGACAGGAGCATGCCCTATGAGGAGCACCCCTGCCGTAAGATGGTCCCGGTGGACCAGACGAAGGACGGCGTTACGCTGCAGGTCCTGAAATGTTCATCGACGGAGACGGGGGAGGGCATCTCCATGATCCGCATATTCACAGACGGGAAGACGGAGGTCCCCGAGGGGGTCACGTCCACCGAACTGGGGGACTGCACCATCGAGAGGATCAGTTCCACCCATTACACCGCCATGGTGACGAACAGGAGCTGCTACATCTGTTCCCTCATCAGCAGGAGCAAATGCTTCCTGATGTCGTCCGTCCCCGTGGACGGCAGCATCGTGGAGTGGACCATCGCCGGTCCCGACAGCGTGACCGTCCACAAACTGATGGCTGCCCTGAAGGAGTACGGGTACCGCGTCAAATTCCAGGCCGGAGGGAAGTTCGGCGACGACATGACCCTCACCCCCAAGGAGGAGAAGTACCTCAAGGCCGCTTTCGACAGGGGATATTACAACGTGCCCCGCAGGATGGACCTCGATGCGCTGTGCGAGATCCTCGGGTGTTCCAAATCCACACTCAATGTGGCGCTCAGGACCGCCGAGAGGAAACTCATCTGCAATTACATCGACGGGTCCGACAAATCCGCCCGCAAGGTCTGAATCCCTTTATCAACTGTTCACAGGGGCGGACACCGTCCAGATGTCCGCCCCGACCCGTTTTCCGTTCCGATACCCGAACGTGTTCGTAGTTCCTTCTATATGTTGGATGGATGATATTACCTACAGAAGCCGCGGTGGGCCGCGGCTCTGACCTGCGGTTATTCTCGGACCGAAGGATCTCCTCATAATGCGGGTCTCCGGACCCGCGCTTCTAACATTCTGTGTATCGGCCGCTCCGTACGCTGACTGCAGCCGTGCGGTTTTTTATCCTCCTATCCGGATTTCTCATCCATGACGGGCATCCGTACGGAAAACGAGATCAAGCTGTACTCCGACGGCGGGATATTCTCCTATTCCCCAGATCCGGCGGACGCCCTGAGGACGGTGTCCTCCGTCCTCGCCAAGTCCGGGGTCCGCTGCGGGGAGTGGGAGCATATCCGCTACACCGACGACTACTACACGGATACGGAGGACACCTTCGATTCGAAGCACGTCTCCCTGAGATACCGCGACTCCGGCATGATGGGGGCCGTCATACTGAAGCTCCCGGGCGTGACCACGGGGATGGGGCTGTCCCGGAGGGAGGTGAGGACGGAGGTTCTCAACATCCCCGGGATGGACCGCATGAAGGCCCTGCAGGATCATGCGGACAGATATCTGGGACATTATACCGTGGACCCGGTGCCGAAGGTGAGGGCGGAGGTGTCCAGATCCAGATGCCCCATCCGTTCGGAGACCATGGGATACACGGTGAACTTCGACAGGGTCGTTTACTCTGACCCCGTCTCCGGGAAAAGGAGCGTCCCCGTCTACGAACTGGAATTCGAATCGGCCGGCGGGCCCATAAGGGACGACCGGCAGATGATGAAACTGGTCTCGGTGTTCGCCGACAGCTACCTCTTCACGGAGGAGAAGGTGAGCAAGTACGTACGCGGACGCGCATGGGTGAAAAGCCTGGGGAATGCCGATCTCCGTGCGGTATAACTGATGTAAGTTATTTCAATGATACAGGAATTATCTTTTCTGTTATGTCAGACTGCCTCCTCCTCATCGACGTGCAGAGGGGTTTCGTCACTCCCGAGACCGAATTTGTGGTTCCCCGCCTGAAGGAATTGACCGGCATGGGGTTCGATCATATCGTGGCGACCAAGTTCGTCAACAAACCGTTCTCTCCGTTCGTGAAGTATCTGGGGTGGAGAGGCATGATGTCCGCCCCGGACACAGATCTCCTGGATTTCGTACAGGATGCCGCCGAGGGCGTGGAGGAGAAATACGGTTATTCCGCAGTGTGCCAGAGGATCAACGACTTTTTCCACAGCAACGGGGTCGACACGGTGTACATCGCCGGCATAGATACCGACTGCTGTGTCCTGAAGAATGCGGCGGATTTCTTCGACCTCGGTTATGGCGTCACCGTGCTGATGTGGTATACGGCATCCAACGGAGGGGAGGAGAGCGTGAAGGCCGCCAGAAAGGTCCTTTCGAGGATGATCGGCGAGGACCGCATCGTGGACGGAAGACTCGATTGGGATGCGCTGCGACATTCGGGACAAATGACCCAGATGTCCGGAATCCGTATGTTCTGCCATGCATTTTCGGGCTACATG
>CAZHJV010000057.1:0-6836 GCA_964533525.1 uncultured Methanomassiliicoccales archaeon
ATGTTATTTCCGGAGGGTAAATGCAATGTGCCAGATGTCCGTTTTTACGGTGCGGACCTCTTCTGTATCGACAGCATCATCCTGCGGATCAGGGATCTCGGGGAGATCCTCACGAAGACAAGGGCGAGTCTGAAGATCACGCCGTATACGGCCACGGTCTTCCCCTTCATCATGCAGCGGTACCCGTATTCCGCCACGGAGCGGGCGTCCGAGGACGAACTCTTCTTGAAAATATTGGCGCCGTCGGCGTTCGCCGTCTTCGCGAAACCGGTGTCCGTGGGTCCGGGACACAGTGCGGTGGCCGTGACGCCCGTCCCTCTGATCTCCTCCGACACCGATTCCGTGAACGACAGGACGTACGCCTTCGTGGAGTAGTAGACGGACATGAGGGGACCCGGTTCGAACGAGGCCACGGATGCGACGTTGAGTATCCTCCCCTTTCCGCGGGATATCATCCCGGGAAGGAAGATGCGGGTCAGATGCGAAAGTGCCAGAACGTTCAGTTTGATCATCCTGTCCTGCTTCTCCCAATCGCATTCCGCGAAGGGTCCGTAATCCCCGAACCCCGCATTGTTGACGAGGATGTCCACGGTGATGCCCGCTCTCCTGACGGCATCCGATACGGCCTGCACCGATCCCTCCTCCGAGAGGTCGGCGGGGACCACGGTCACATTCCTCCCGTACAGCGATGAGATCTCGTCCTTCAGAACCGCGAGTTTCTCCCCGCTGCGGGCCACCGCCACGATGTCATACCCTTCTCTGGCCAGTATCCTGGTGAGTTCCAGGCCGATGCCTCCGGATGCGCCCGTGACGAGGGCCGTTTCTGCCATGTGGTGTCCATGGGCGGGACCGATGATAAAGATGACGGCTCTCTCCGCAATGTGCCAGATAGAATCTTTTCGATACGGCGTGGTGCAGGGGTGGGGATTCGAACCCCAGAATCGCTAAGAACAGGATCCTAAGTCCTGCGCCTTTTCCAGGCTTGGCTACCCCTGCCCGCTTCCGCAAAGACCACCCGACTAATATGGTTTTGTGTCATGCCAGCGCGTTTTCGCGCGCACATCTAATAAAGGACGAACGGATACGGACGGCAAGGAAGAGGGAACAATCCCTCCGAAAGAAGGAATCGCATGGCCGATCTATTGTCAGAAAGCGGAAAGCAGCTCCTCCTCGGGAACGAGGCCATCACCCGCGGCCTCTTCGAGGCGGGAGTCAGGTTCGCATCCACTTATCCGGGTACGCCGTCCTCCGAGGTCGGCAACCTGCTGGAGGAATACTCGGAGAAGGCGGGTATGTATTTCGAATTCTCATCCAACGAGAAGACCGCGGTGGAGGTCTCCGCCGCGGCGGCATCCTCCGGGGTCAGGTCCTTCGTGTTCATGAAGCACGTCGGACTCAACGTCGCGGCGGATCCCCTCATGACCCTCGCATACGCCGGCGTCAGGGCCGGAATGCTCATAATGTCCGCGGACGACCCCTCCGCCCACAGCTCCCAGAACGAGCAGGACAACAGGTACTACTCCACCCTCGCGCTCATCCCCATGGTGGAGCCGTCCGACCCCCAGGAGGCCAAGGATTTCCTGAAGGACGCCTACGAGATATCCGAGAAGCTGGGTCTCCCCCTCCTCTACAGGACCACGACCCGCGTGAACCACGCCCGTGCCGACGTGGAGTTCGGCCCCATAAGGACGGACACCCCCCTGAAGGGGCACTTCGACAAGGACGACAGGTTCTTCGTCAACATCCCGGCGTACGCCGTCCATAACAGGGTGAGGCTCCTGGAGAAGATGAAGGCCGCGCAGGAGCTCTCCGAGGCGTCCCCCCTCAACAGGATCGAAGGGGAAGGGGATGTGGGCATCATCACCTCCGGAGTCTCGTACTGCTACGTGAAGGAGTTCGTTTCCGGCGTATCCGTCCTGAAACTCGGATTCACCAACCCCCTCCCCGAGAAGAAGATCGCGGACTTCATCCGCGGGAAGAGGATGGTCATCGTCGCTGAGGAGCTGGAACCCTTCCTCGAGGACCAGGTCCTGAGGATCTGCGCCCAGAACGGACTCTCCGTCCCCGTGCACGGGAAGAGGGACGGCACCCTCCCCAGGGAATGGGAGTTCTCCCCCGACACCATGCAGAGGCTGAAGGGCCTCGTTACCGTGGCGGATGCCCCCGTCCCCATGGGGAAGACGGAGATCGCCCTCCCCGGAAGGCCCCCGTCGCTCTGTGCCGGATGCCCTCACAGGGGGATGTATGCGGCCACCAAGAGGGCCGTCGGGAACACCCCCGTCGTATACTGCTCGGACATCGGATGCTACACCCTCGGGGTGCAGCCTCCGTTCAGGACCGCCGATTTCATCATCTGCATGGGCGGCGGCGCCGGTGCCGCGGGCGGTTTCGCCCAGGCGACCGACCAGAAGCCCATCGCGTTCATCGGGGATTCCACGTTCTTCCATGCGGGCGTGCAGCCCCTGACCTCCGCGCTGTTCAACAAGCACAGCATCGTGATGGTGATCCTCGACAACAGGACCACCGCCATGACCGGACACCAGCCCAATCCCGGTACCGGGAGGCACTTCGGCGGCATAAACACCGATGCGGTGGACATCGAAGGCGTCGTGAAGGGTCTCGGGGTCCAGTTCGTGAGGACCGTCGACCCGTACGACGTCCTGTCCTGCGTGAAGGTCATGAAGGATGCCATCGACTACGACGGCGTCGCCGTCGTCATCAGCAAGTGCCCCTGCCCCCTCCTCCTGAAGAAGGAGAAGAGGCTGGAGAAGAAGACCTGCTTCGTGAACAAGGACGAATGCGTCAGATGCTACAGCTGCCTGAGGACCATCGCCTGCCCCGCCCTCATAAAGAGGGAGGACGGGGTCGAGGTCGATCCGTCCCAGTGCATCGGGTGCGGCATGTGTGCGAACGTCTGTCCCAAGAAGTGCATAGAGGTGAGACAGTGAAGTATTCCGTCCAGATAGTCGGAGTCGGGGGACAGGGCGTCCTCCTGGCGTCCATGGTCCTCGGCACCGCGGCCATGAGGGCCGGCCATAAGGTCAGGATGAGCGAGGTCCACGGGATGGCCCAGAGGGGAGGCAGCGTCCTCTCCACCCTCAGGTTCGGCGACGGCGTCGTCAGCCCTCTGGAGGCCACCGGGGGCGCGGATCTGATAATGGGATTCGAGCCTGTGGAGACCGTGAGGTCCCTTTCCCTCGGGAATGCGGACACGGCCGTTCTGATGAACCTCGACCCCGTGTTCCCCGGGAACGTGGCGGCCGGATTCGACACCTATCCCGACGTGGGTGCCCTCGTGGACGACGTCAGGAGCAGGAACGGACACGTGGTCACCGTCGAGGCCACGAGGATCGCTGAGGAGGCCGGGAAGGCCGTCGCCGCCAACGCCGTCATGATCGGCGCCGTCGCGGCCATGGAGGGATTCCCCCTGGGGAAGGATCTCCTGAAGGAGGTCCTCCTCGAGACCGTCCCCCAGAAGTTCAGGGAACTGAACTCCAAGGCGTTCGATATGGGCTACGAGGCCATATCGTCGCATTCCTGAGTTCTGAAAAACAGGCGGTGCCGGGAGGCACCGCCGTATTCATCACATTTTTCCGGACCGTCTTCGGGGACGGAGCCTGACCCGTTTTTATAGTGACAGACCCATCTGTATTCCATGGCTCTGTCCAAAAATGCAATCATCGGGATAGTCGTTGTTGCGGCGGTTGTCATCGTGGGGCTCATCGCCGTAGGCGCCATGAGCGACAGCAATGACGACAGCGGAAGCGGCTACGTGACGTATTACGGCAACGGAGGAACGTTCGAAGGCAAGGAGTCCTATACCTCGAACAACAACATCGTTCTGAATAATCTGTTCACTTACGAGGGTCACACTTTCAAGGAGTGGAATACTTCCAAGGACGGCACCGGCACCGGATACGAGGTCGGAAGCGTCGCGTCCAACGGTCTCAAGCTCTATGCGATATGGGAGGTCGAACCGCTGTATGTGAGCAGTTATAGTATGACTGGTCCGACAGTATCTCTCGAGATAAATGATACAGCGCTCAGAGTGCTTACATCATTCTATTCTCCTGCTAAGATTACCGTCGTATCCGGAAGCGGTTGGACATATGATTCCGAATCATCTTCTTTCATAGGGACGGTTGATGGCAAAGAATACATGCTGAAGATAACCATCTCGGGTTGTGATGCGTCTTCGATTTCGATGGAAGTCGTCGGCGGAGTGCCTACGGTGTCATTCACATCCTCCACCGACATTGGGGTGACATGCAATGTTCAGTCGAAGGATGTCCGTTATTCCGGTGCAGGCGGTGTGACTTCAGACAATAAGGACTACTATGTCAGCTCCGATAAGAGCGTCAAGGAGTGCATGTTCACTTACGAGGGTCACACTTTCAAGGAGTGGAATTCCAAGAAGGACGGGAGTGGCACAACATACACGGTCGGACAGACCGTGCCTTGGGGCACCCGCATGTATGCGATATGGAAGGTCGAACCGCTGTATGTGAGCAGCTATAGTATGACTGGTCTGACAGTATCTCTCGATCTCAAGATAAATGATACAGCGCTCGGAGTGCTTACATCATTCTATTCTCCTGCTAAGATCACCGTCGTATCCGGAAGCGGTTGGACATATGATTCCGAATCATCTTCTTTCATAGGGACGGTTGATGGCAAAGAATACATGCTGAAGATAACCATCTCGGGTTGTGATGCGTCTTCGATTTCGATGGAAGTCGTCGGCGGAGTGCCTACGGTGTCATTCACATCCTCCACCGACATTGGGGTGACATGCAATGTTCAGTCGAAGGATGTCCGTTATTCCGGTGCAGGCGGTGTGACTTCAGACAATAAGGACTACTATGTCAGCTCCGATAAGAGCGTCAAGGAGTGCATGTTCACTTACGAGGGTCACACTTTCAAGGAGTGGAATTCCAAGAAGGACGGGAGTGGCACAACATACACGGTCGGACAGACCGTGCCTTGGGGCACCCGCATGTATGCGATTTGGGAGGAGAATTCTTCCGTGTAAACTTTTTTCCCGCCGGAGAATGCCGTTCCCCGGCGGGGTTGATTCCTTTACTGATCTTTCATTCGACCTGATAATTCCGACTCCGACGCTCCGCAGCCGAAGACGGACCTCGTTCGGCAGATTATCCGCCGGAAACCGGCCGGGTCCGTAAGAAACTCACATTTTCCCATTCACGGAAAACAGACGGGTCTTCCTGCTGCGGCCGGTCATCTTCACATAACCGAGTCCGCAGAGACGGTTGACGTAATTCCTGGCGGACTGATAGGATACGCCGTATCTGTTGGAGATCTCCCTGATCGAGAACATCTCCCCGCTCCGCGCATAATCGATCAGTATCGCGGACTCGTCCCTGCTGAGTCCGGTATCGCTTTTCATAAGATCGGATATCTCCCTCTGCTCGGAGTCCTTTTTCCCGATGTACCTTCTCAGTTCGGATATGGATCTGACGATGCAGTCGAGATTGAACTTTATGAAGTAGGTGAGGTCTGAACCGTCAGTCTCGGTGTACTGGTAGGCGAGACCGTACTTCGTCCGGGAATTCTTCATGATCCTGGAAATGGAAGTGTATTCCATCAGCCGATACCCGTTTTTGAGGACGAACCAGTAGAAAAGCGTTCTCGCCATACGTCCATTACCGTCCGCGAAGGGGTGGATGTAGCCGACCATATAATGTATGACGATGCCTTTGATCACGGGGTGGATGAATTCCTCATCGTCCCTGTTGATGAAGTCGCAGAGTTCCTGCATCATCGAAGGGATCCTGTCGAAGCCCGGGGGGACATGGAAAATCAAATCCTCTTCGCACGGATCTGCCACCACGGTTTCGTCGTCTTTCCTGAATATCCCTTCCCATTCGGATTCCGCACCGAGAACGCCGTGAGTCAGGATCTTATGCATTCCGAGGATCAGATCGACGGTCATCTCCCCGCCGAGAGATGCCTTCAGCTGTTCCATTGCGAGATAGTTGTTCAGGATCATCCTTTCGTCGGTGTTTCTCGGTTCTCTCCGGGACCTCAGCATCTGTTTGGCTTCCTTGCGGGTCGTCACCGCACCTTCCATCTGACTCGAGGCGATCGCTTCCTCCATCAGAGAGCTGATGGCGTATCTCTGAGCGTCTTTCCGACTGTGTCCATTGAGATCGGCCAATCCTGCGGAGCTGCGGTCGATCAGATGCAGCGATTCCTGGAAATCGGGCAGTAGGGTGTATCCGAGGTCGAGTCCGCAGAGTCTGAATTTTCTGAGATTGGCCCTGCGGAGAAGTTTCATCAGAACCCATGTACTCCCGAGTTCTCCGCCGTCGACTCTGTATTTCAGCTCATCCCAGTGGTAATATTCCCTGTTCAGGCGGAAGATCTCCTCCATTTTTTCCGGGTTGGACAGGAACTTCTCCGCAAGGGAATGGTCGATTTCTTCGATCGAAGGGACGGGCTGGATCTTCTTCACGGTTTGATATCATTCGGGATATATTTAAAGAAATGTCAAAAATTGAAAAATTGTTTTTTCGAATGTATTTAAAGAAAAGTCAAAATGAATTATTTTGACATTTCTTGGCTTTTAGACCCCGTGGTCTTTGTCAAGTGCAATTAAACATAGTCTTTTAGGGGCCTGGAACGGAAATGTTCGGAGAAACGGGATCTTTGTCCTGGTTCCGTTTGTGTTTCGAGGCTCTAATCCGCCGAAGTCCTGCGGAAACCTCCGTCTGACAAATGAGTCAGGTGCGAATTGTCGGTCCGAAGCAACGGAATCTGATCTCAGTCTTTGCGGACGGATTCGTCGGACACGTCGGTGTCGTACGGTTTCCCGT
>CAZHJV010000058.1:0-6645 GCA_964533525.1 uncultured Methanomassiliicoccales archaeon
TTCACAGAGGATGGGAGAAAGAGGTCGAGAACAGGACCTACCCCAAGATCATCCCCATGGCGGACCGTCTCTGCTACGCCGCTTCGATGACCTACACCCATCTGTTCTGCATGGCATGCGAGAGGGCACTCGACCTCGATGTGCCAGAGAAGGCGAAATACATCAGGATCGTCGCAGACGAGGTCAACCGTCTGCAGTCCCATCTCATGTGGCTCGCCGCCGTCGGAACCGACCTCGGAAACCTCACGGTGTTCCTGTGGGCTTCCAGGGAGAGGGAGTTCTGGATGGACATGAACGTCAGGCTCTGTGGAGCGAGGATGACCACCAACTACCCCCGTATCGGAGGAGTCAGGAACGACACCCCCGATATCTTCGACAGGGACATCATCAGGTGCTGCGAGCACTTCGACAAGGCCCTCTGGGACATCATCGCAATCATCGACGACAACTCCACCTACACGCACAGGATGATCGGCAACGGTATCCTGACCAGGGAGAAGTGCGCCAACCTCGGAATCACCGGTCCCGCCGCAAGGGGAACCGGAGTCGACTTCGATATCCGCCGCGACGACCCCTACGACAACTACGACAAGATCGACTTCGACGTACCCGTACTGACCACGGGAGACTCCTACGCAAGGTACATGGTCAGGGTGGAGGAGATGTTCCAGTCCACCAGGATCATCAGACAGGCGGTCGAGAAGATCAACGCACTCGGAAAGAACGCCCCGTACAGGCTCAAAGCGCCCATGAACATCCCCGAGGGAAGGCATTTCGCCAGACTCGAGGACCCCCGCGGAGAGTCCCTCATGTACCTGGTGTCCGACGGAACCGACAAGCCCTACAGGCTCAAGGTCCGCAGCCCCATCTTCGTGAACGTCTCTGCCTCCAAGGACCTCGTCCAGGGATGCAGGATCGCGGACGTGCCGGTCATCATGGCTATGATCGACATGTGCCTCGGGGAGACCGACAGGTGATATCATGGTCGGCTATACAAGTATCCGCGACTGGATCAACTACCCCGATCCGATGTCCAACCCGTACTACCCGTTCGGAGACGCCTACAACCTCCCCTACGATATCGCACTCAAACTGTGGGACATCATCGGAGGAACCATCGCATGGCTCGTCGATCTCCTGATCCCCGGAAACGGACTTTCCCAGTGGCTCGTCTGCGACATGACCAGCAACTTCTTTGCGCTGGTACTGTTCATGGTCATCGTCTTCGCGGTGGCATTCATCGCCGTTCTCGTATCCCTATGGGAGGAGCGTAAGGTCCTCGGAAGGGGTATGGACAGACGCGGTACCATGATCGGTATGTGGGGATTCCTGCAGTGCGTCGCCGACGGTTTCAAGACCTTCATGAAGGACAACATCTCCTCGAACAAGGTCGACAAGATGGGATACTGGTGGACCGTTGCGCTCATCATCGGAACGTCCGTCCTCATCGACTGTATGATCCCTCTGTCCAACAGGTGGTTCGTGGTCGATTACGGAACCGGACTGCTGATCATCATGGCGCTGTACGCCCTCGCACCGTTCTTCATCCTTGTGTCCGGTTGGGCTCAGAACAACAAATACTCGCTTATCGGAGGAATCCGTGCGGCCGAGATGATGATGGCATACGAGGTGCCTATCCTCATAGTCATCGCCACCACCAGCCTGCTCTGCGGATCCTTCAACATCAACGACATCGTCAACTATCAGTACGACCACGTCTGGCTCATCATACCCGAGTTCATCGGATTCATCACGTTCTTCATGTGTGCGGTGGCCGAGTCCGAGCGTTCCCCGTTCGACCTCGCAGAGGCCGAGTCGGAGCTCGTCGAGGGTTGGCAGACCGAGTACGCCGGAATGAAGTGGGGACTCATTATGCTGGCAGACTACCTCAGGGGAGCCTGCTCGTGCGGAATGATCGTCATCCTGTTCCTCGGCGGATGGACCCTGCCGTTCATCGACCTCAGCGCCTGGACCTCCTGGTGGCCCGTGCCCGAAGTAGTGTTCCTGCTCAAGGCGTGGTTCGTCTTCCTGCTCATGATCATCCTCAGACTTGCCGTGGCAAGGGTCAGGACGGATACCATCCTCAACCTCGGATGGAAGATCTTCATGCCTCTGTCCATCGTCAACCTGGCGATCGTTCTGCTGCTTAAGGTAGGAGGTGTCTTCTGATGGCTATGGATTATCTTGAGAAATACAAGGACGGAAGGCACAAGAACTGGAAAGACCTGTGGATCATGCGCCCTATCGTGAAGTGCTGCAAGATCCTGGTGAAGAACACCATTCACAGGCCTGTCACCGTGCTTTACCCGTATGAGGCTCTTTGGAACCCCGACAACTACCGCGGACGCCCGGCGCTCGACTTCAACAAGTGCGTCGGATGCGGAATGTGCGCGAAGATGTGCCCCTGTGCGGCAATCATCCTCGTCGACACTCCCGATGACGAGGGTAACAACGTCAAGAGACCGCAGATCAACATGGGAAGGTGTTCCTTCTGCGCCTACTGTGCAGAGTACTGCCCGCTGGACGCAATGACCGTCACCCCCATCGTCGAACTTGCGGAATTCACCAGGTCCGACCTTATCTACGGCCCCCGCAGGCTTGCATACGACAAGACCACCGAGGGAATGAAGGTCCCTCTCGAGGAAACTCTCATTTCCGACTACAAAGCCGGAAACGGCGAGAAGAGGGTCAAACCCTTCCTCGTGGACCGTCCCGAGCTGGATTCTTCGAAGTGCATCAGCTGTAAGAAGTGCGCCAAGGTCTGCCCCGTGAACGCCATCGTCATGACGGAACACGGAGTCAACGCCAAAGGCCGCCCTATCCTGTGGCCCGAGATCAACAACGAGACCTGCATCTGCTGTGAGAACTGTGCGGAAGCCTGTCCCAAGGACGCTCTGCACATCAAGGAGGTGCTGTGATGGGAATAATTGAAGACATTTGGGACGGCATCTGCGACTTTGCAAACTACATCTGGTGCAACGGCGACCTTCTCGCATTCGTGATCCTTGCAGCGATCGGAATCGCGGCGGCCGTCTACGTCGTTACCGACAAGATCCCTGTTCACAGTGCGTTCTATCTCGCACTCGTGTTCTTCACGGTCGGTGTAGCCTACTTCTTCATGGAAGCAGAGTTCATCGGTGTGATACAGGTACTCGTGTATGTCGGTGCGATCACCATCCTGTTCGCATTCAGCATCATGCTTACCCGCAAATACATCCTGGAGGATGATTCAGATGAGTAAGAGAGCAGTTGCGGCAGTCGCACTCGCGGCTGGTCTGCTCGCAGTCCTGGCGGTTTCGATATACGTTACCGATTGGGACGACTACGGGGACGAGCCCAAAGCCGTTCCCTTCGATGATGTCGTTGAGACGACCGCCACCGGCGAGGAAACCGTCAACAGCGAATCTCTGAACTACGCGCTGTTCGAGAAGTACGGACCCGTCCTTCTCGTCCTCGGCGTCCTTATGTTCGGGGCTATGATCGGCGGAATATGCGTGGCAAGAGAGGAGGTTGAGAAAGATGATTCCAATTGAGTACTTCCTCACCTTCGGAGCCATCCTGTTCGTGATCGGGGCATACGGTGTCCTGACCAAGAGCAGCACGATCATCGTCCTGATGTGCATCGAACTCATGCTGAACGCGGCGAACATCAACTTCATCGCGTTCTCCGCATACGGCGTCGCAACCACCGCTGCCCTCGGACAGGTGTTCGTCATCATGACGATCTCCGTCGCAGCCGCAGAGGTCGCCGTCGGTATCGCCATCGTGCTCAACGCATACAAGATGAGAAAGACCGTCAGCACCGACAGTCTCAACACTATGAGGTGGTAAATTGACCGGATTCATAGAATACACCTGGCTCGTACCCCTCGTACCTATCGTCTGCTTCCTGATAGTCGGATTCCTCGGGAAGATAATGGGTCCCAAGCTCAAATACGGCGGATACGTCACGATCTTCGGAGCGGCGTTCGCATTCGTCATGTCGATGCTCGTGTCCTACGACTTCTTCACCGGTTCCGCCTACAGCGACCCCGGATACGTGACCTCTCAGATCAAATGGTTCTCGCTCGGCGGATTCGACATCAACCTCGGTTACTACGTCGACTCCCTGTCCTGCCTGATGATGCTCTTCGCATCGTTCATCTCGATGCTGATCTTCATCTACTCGCTCGGATACATGGGAGACCAGGGCGAGAGGCAGAGGAGATACTTCGCAGAAGTCGCCCTCTTCCTTACCGGAATGCTCGGACTCGCAGCATCCAGCAACCTCGTGGAGATGTTCATCTTCTGGGAGGTCATGGGTCTGTGCTCCTACCTCCTCATCGGATTCTGGGGCTTCAACCACCCCGAGGGAGACGACAAGGCCGACAACGCCGCATCCGCGGCCAAGAAGGCTTTCCTCGTCACCAGGCTCGGAGATGTCTGCCTCATGGGAGGACTGTTCGTCCTCTACGAGGCCATGGGTAGTCTCGACTACACCGTCGTGTTCAACGGCGCGAACCTCGCAGCCGCCAACTCCGACACCCTGTTCCTCGCAGCCATGCTGATCTTCGGCGGCGCGATTGGAAAATCCGCTCAGTTCCCTCTGCTGGACTGGCTCCCGGACGCAATGGCCGGACCTACCACCGTATCCGCACTTATCCATGCGGCAACCATGGTCAAGGCTGGAGTGTACCTTGTCGCAAGGTGCTTCCCGCTGTTCGCCATGAACTCCGAGGTCATGCTCTTCGTGGCCATCATCGGAGGAGTCACCGCGTTCTTCACCGCCACCATGGCGATGAACAACATGAACATCAAGAAAGTCCTGGCTTACTCGACCCTGTCCCAGCTGGGATACATGTTCCTTTCCATCGGTGCGGGAGGATACCTCTTCGCCATCGGAATGAACGAAGGAAACACCGCCCTCATGGCGGCCGGAGCCCTCGGATACACCGCGGGATGCCTCCACATGGCAAACCACGCCTTCTTCAAGGCTCTGCTCTTCCTTTGCAGCGGTTCCGTCATCCACGCATGCGGGACCGAGGACATGCGCCTCATGGGAGGACTCAAGTCCAAGATGCCCATCACCTCGATCACCATGCTCATCGGATCCCTGTCCATCGCAGGATTCCCGTTCTTCGCGGGATTCTGGTCCAAGGATCTCGTGCTGGATGTCGTCTTCGATGCGTTCAAGGACTCCGTCGACCTCACCAGCATCTGCTTCGCGATACTGTGGTTCCTCGGAATCGTCACCGCATTCATGACCGCGTTCTACATGTTCCGTCTCTGGTTCATGACCTTCATGGGCGAGCCCAGGGAGAACGCAAAGCACTGCCACGGCGAGTCTCCTCGCTGCATGACCCTGCCTCTCTGCGTCCTCTCGATCTTCGCATTCGCCTTCGGATTCACCCTCCTCTTCGGATGGGACGGTGTGTTCACCATCAGCTACGATCTGACCACCAAGGTGTGGCAGGTCGCCGGAGGAGAGGCCGAGACCGGACTCCACTGGGTCATCGAGCTCTTCACCAACTGGAAGACCTACGTGACCATCGTGCTCGTGCTCGCCGCTATCGGACTGGCGTACCTGATGTATGTCAAGAAGACCGTCAACCCCGGTATCGTCAGCAAGAACGGAACCTCCTGGCTGTACAAGACCGTACAGAACAGGTGGTACATGCCCGAAATCTACAACCAGCTCTCCTGGAAGCTCGGATACGACGTCGCTCTGGGAGTCGACTACTTCGACAGGCATGTGATCGACGGATCCGTCAACGGACTCTCCAACGCCGTCGTGAGCGGAGGAGATCTCCTGAGCAAGGCTCAGGACGGAAACGTCCACACATATGCCGGAATGGTCATAGGCGGAATAATCGCACTCGTAGTGGTTGCGCTTGCTCTCGTCTACAGCTTCGGAGGTCTCTGAGATGGAAGGCTCTTTCATACTGCCCGCAATCATCCTGGTGCCTCTCATCGGGGCTATCCTGACCCTCTTCATGGGAGGAGCCAGGGAGAAATACGCCAGACTGGTAGCGTTCGCATTCACCCTGATTACCCTCGGTCTCACCGCTGTCATCATGCTCGGCGGCGACGACCTCACCCAGTTCGACTTCAGTGCGAACTGGATCGATTCCGCCGGACTCAAGATGAGCCTGCTCTTCACGGTCGACGGTCTTAGCATACTGATGGTCTTCCTGACCGCAGTCCTCGAAGTGATCGTGGTGGCGTTCTCCTACAAGGAGAGCGACCGCCCCCACTACTTCTTCGCACTGCTCCTGGCCATCGAAGTCGGACTTATGGGAGTGTACACCGCCGCGGATTACTTCCTCTTCTACATCATGTGGGAGATCACCCTGATCCCGATGTACTTCCTCATCTCCTGGTACGGAGGACCGAGGAGGCACTACTCTGCCATCAAGTTCTTCATCTACACCCACGTGGCCTCGCTGGTCATGCTCATCGGAATCTTCGCCCTGGCATTCCAGGCCGCAGATGTCAACGGAGGAGCGATCGACTTCAGCTTCAAGGCCATCTCCGCAGCGAGCGGCGCCTTCGGCGAGGTCTTCCAGACTCTGGTCTTCGGACTTCTGTTCTTCGGATTCGCCGTCAAGATGCCCGCAGTTCCCTTCCATACCTGGCTGCCGGACGCCCATACCGAGGCACCTACCG
>CAZHJV010000059.1:0-6188 GCA_964533525.1 uncultured Methanomassiliicoccales archaeon
CGTCGAGGAAGCGGCCAAATTCCTGACGCAGTGATCCGGATGGACGCGAAGAAGATATTCGTCAGGGCGGACCTCCCCGCCGATGCGGACGGCAGGAAGGACCTGGTCACCAACGGCCTCGAGGCGGGCATAGTCTCGTTCATCCTCAGGAAAGGGGACGAGGCCTTCGAGGACCTCGGGAAGATGGAGGACGCCGTGTATTTCGCGGACGGGAAGCCCGTCGGGGATTCATGGGCCGTCTGCAGGATCGACACCCCGGAGGATCAGGAGAGGACTCTGGCACTTGCGGGGAAGAAGGATGCCGTGGTGGTGGAGACCTCCGATTGGACGGTCATCCCGCTGGAGAACATGATCGCGAAATTCAGGTCCTCCGGGACGAAGATCTATGCGACGGCGACGAGGAAGGAGGATGCGGAACTCTACCTGAAGACCATGGAGTCCGGGGTGGACGGCATCGTCATACAGGCGGACGACCCTCTCTCGATTTCGAAATTCAGGGACATCCTGGCGGCAAGCGAGCCCGTGGAACTGTCCGAGGTGGAGGTCGTCTCCGTCAGGCCCGTGGAGATGGGCGACAGGGTCTGCGTCGACACGTGCAGCCTCATGGTGCCCGGGGAGGGGATGCTCGTCGGTTCCTATTCCAACTGCCTCTTCCTCATCCAGAGCGAGAGCGAGGACAACGGGTACGTGGCCGCGAGGCCGTTCCGCGTCAATGCGGGCGCGGTTCACGGGTACTGCATGGTGCCCGGCGGCGGTACGAGGTACCTCTCCGAGATCTCCGCGGGGGATCCCGTCCTCATCTGCGGGAGGGACGGGAAGACCCGTACCGCATCCGCGGGACGCTGCAAGGTGGAGGTCAGACCCATGCTCATAGTGGAGGCCACCGACGGGAAGAGGATGTACAATGTCATCCTCCAGAACGCTGAGACCATAAAGGCCGTGACGGCCGGAGGATCTGTGTCGGTCACCAAGCTGAAGAAAGGGGACAGGGTGCTGGCACATCTCGCGTCCGGCGGAAGGCACTTCGGCATGAAGGTCGAGGAGACCATCACGGAGAAATGAGTATGAGGGTCTGCGCATCCTACGGTTCCGTCCCCGACAGGCCTGCGGACGCAGACATGCACGAGATAAGGCTGGATGTTTTCAAAGAAGTCCCCTCCTGGGCCTCGGACGATTGCATAATAACCCTGGCCGGGAAGGATGTATCCTCGGTGCCCGCCGGGTTCGGCGGGCTCGTGGACGCAGGGGATTCGGATGCTCCCATACCCTTCAGGAGGATCCGTTCCGTACACGATTTCGGGAAGACCCCGTCCGCGGAGGAGATAAGGAGGTCCCTGGAGACCGGGGACCAGGAACTGTCGAAGTTCGCATGCGCGGTGCACTCGTTCACGGACCTGCATTCGATATATGCGGCCGCTTCGGCCGTGAAGAGGAAGCATCTGGTCCTGGGGATGGGCGAGACCGGCACGGTCACGCGCATAAGGCAGTCCCTCCTCGGGAACGGTTTCACGTTCGGATACGTGGGGGAGAGGACGGCCCCCGGACAGCTGAGCGCGGAGGAGATGGAGGCCCTGGGCGACGGCTGCGCCGTCGTCGGGATAACCGGGAACCCCCTGGGACATACGAAATCCCCCGCGATGCACAACGCCGCGATGGCGGACAGGGGGATAAACGGGATCTACCTGAAGTTCGAAACCCCGGATCTGGCACATATGGACGACGTCATGAGGGAATACGGCATCCGCGGGATGAACGTCACCATCCCGTACAAGCAGGAGGTCATCCCGCTCCTAGACGGGACGGACGGTCCCGCGGAGAGGATCGGTGCCGTGAACACCGTGGTGAACGATGGCGGGAAGCTGACCGGGACCAACACCGATTACGCCGGGGTGCTGTATGCGTTCGAGAGGGCCGGGAAGAAACTGTCCGACTGCGACAAGGTTCTGATATACGGTTCCGGCGGGGCCGCGAGGGCCGCGGTGTACGCCGCGCAGGAATCCGGTTGCAGGGTCGCGGTCATGGGGAGGACGCCGGAGAACGTGTCCTCCCTGTGCAGGGACACGGGCGCCGAGGCCGCCCGGGATACATCGGTGTCCGGTTACGATGCACTGATCAACTGCACTCCCGTGGGGATGAAGGAGGATTCGGACTACATGTTCGACCTTTCGGAGATCGGGAAGGATACGGCGGTCCTCGACATGGTGTACAACAGGAAGACCCGGCTGGTGGAAAGGGCGGAATCGGTCGGATGCATCACCGCATCCGGGAAGGACATGCTGATCGGACAGGGTGCCCTGTCGTTCGAGAAATGGTTCGGGGTCCGTCCCGACACAGAGATTATGAGGCGTGCTGCGCAATGACGGGAAGAGGCGTTTCCCACGGATGCATATCCGTGATGAACGGGATTGTGAGCGGAACGGGAGCGGTCATCGGGATCGCCCTGAGGACGGAGGCCGTGTACTCGGAGGAGGGGAAGACCCAGAGGGTGGAGATCGGCGGTACGGAAGGCACCGATGACACTCTTGCGAGGATCTGTGTGAGGAGGACCCTGGAGAGAATCGGCGCGGATCCCGATGCCGGATACGTGCTCACCATAGATTCCGAAATCCCGCCGTCGAGGGGGCTGAAGAGTTCCAGTTCCGTCTGCAATGCGACCGTCTCCGCGGTGCTGGCACATCACGGTTTCGCAATGGATACGTTGGATATGATAAAGCTCGGGGTGGAATGCGCCAAGGAGGCGGGGGTGACCGTCACCGGTTCCTTCGACGACGCATGCGGATGCGAACTCGGCGGATTCATCGTCACCGACAATTACCGCAACGAGATCCTCAGGAGGGAGCCTTTCGGGAAGTGCGAAGTGATCCTCTGCATTCCCGATCATATCAAGATCCGCATCCCGAAGGAGAGGTACAACGCGGTATCCTCCGAGATGGAGGAGATCAAGGAGGTCTGCAGGACCGATCCGATAAAGGCCATGACAATGAACGGCAGGCTCATCGCCCGCGTGACGGGCTCGGGCGGAGACCTGATAGAAGAAGCGCTGGCACATGGCGCTTTGGCCGCGGGAGTGTCCGGGACCGGACCCGCCGTGGCGGCCCTCGCCGAACCCGGTGAGGGGAAGAGGATCGCCGATGCGCTCGGCTGCAGGACGGTTATTACGGAGACGAGATGAGATGTCGGATATTGTTTTCAGAGGAGGCAGGGTGGAAGGGGAGGTGTCCCCTCCGCCGTCCAAGAGCCATACGCACAGGGCCATCGTCATGTCCGCCCTCTCGGGCGGGAGATGCAGGATCTCGTCGCCGCTGTTCTCCTTCGACACGAGGGCCACCATGGATGCCGTGAGGGCCATGGGCGCCGTTGTGGAGGAGAAGGAGGATTCCGTCACTGTGGACGGGAGCGTCCTCCACGCCCCCGACCGCGTCATAGACGTCAGGAACTCCGGGACGACCCTGAGGCTCATGACGGGGATATCGAGCCTTTTCTCCGAGGAGACCGTCCTCACGGGGGACGACTCCATACGGAAGAGGCCTATGGGGCCTCTGCTGGACACCCTCTCCGCGGCAGGCGTCGCCTGCGCCTCGGACGGGGGGAGACCCCCCGTCCGCGTCCGCGGGCCGATAAAGGCCGCGGAACTGGCGGTGGACGGGAGCGTCAGTTCCCAGTTCGTGTCGTCGCTGATAATGGCCTCCCCCCTGACGGGGCGTCCCACCGATGTACGCATACTGGGACATATGGTATCCCGGCCGTATGTGGACATCACCGTCTCGATGATGGGGAAGTTCGGGGCGGAGATCTCGGAGAAGGACGGTGTGTTCCATGCGGAGCCCCAGCATTACAGGCCTTTCGATTACCGCGTCCCGGCCGACTTTTCGTCGGCCGCATTCCCCCTGGTGGCCGGAGGACTGTCGGGGAAGGTCGCCGTGAGGGGGATGGATATGTCCGATCCCCAGGGCGACAGGAAGATCGTCGACGTCCTGAATGAAGCGGGCTGCGAGGTATCAGCCGAAGGGGACAGGGTGATCTGCAGGAATGCCGGAAGACCCAGAGCGGCGGAGATTGACATGGGGGATATCCCGGACCTGTTCCCGATAGTCGCGGTGCTGCTGAGCGTGGCCGGCGGCAGGAGCAGGCTGTACGGCGCGCCGCATCTTAGATTCAAGGAGAGCGACAGGATAGCCCTGACGGAGAGGATGCTGAAGACCCTGGGCGCGGACATCCGCGGCACCGACGACGGATGCATCATAGACGGGGTGGAGAGGCTGCACGGAGGCAGGGTAGAGCACTGCGGCGACCACAGGATGATGATGGCGGCAGCCGTGGCGTCCCTGGTGGCGGACGGGCCCGTGTCCATGGAGGACGATGCCTGCTGGAACGTCTCGTATCCCGGGTTCCCGGAACAGATGGCATCCCTGGGGATGGACGTTTCCAGAGAATGACGGGAACGTCCGGCAACGCCCCCCCCCCCTTTATAAATAAATCTGCGAATTGTCCGCCCGGATCGGCTCGGAAAGTCCGTTTTCCGGACGGATCGGGGGATTTCGCTTTTCCGTTGTAATTCTTTGCAGATTTTTTCAAATAACATCCTAGTCCACTTATATTGAGTGAACCGGTCTCTTAACTATCGCGGACATGCCGTTCAGCCCGTCATGGGTGCCGTACGGGGGTACAGGCACCGTATTCGGACCCGGAAAAGACCGAGTCGGCATGATTCCGTCGGATGTGTGATAAATTGAAATTCAAATCGATTGCAACGATCGCCGTACTGCTGGCGCTGCTGTTCGCGGGCGCCGCCGCAGTGTCTTCGGACGGTGCGGATGCCGATGGCACCGGCACCGGTACGGCGGCAACGAACGAGGCCTCCGTCACCGCAGACGGGACCACTACGGGCTACGCCACCCTCGCGGACGCGGTCTCCGCCGCATCCGCAGGTTCCACCGTGACCCTGCTGAAGGACGTCGAACTCTCCTCTCCGCTTAAGATCTCCAAGGAACTCGTCCTCGACGGAGGAGGATTCACCCTCTCCGCCTCCGATTCCTTCTCGGGCGGCATGCTCATCAGCATCGATGCGAACGGAAACCTTACTCTGCAGAACATCACCGCGGATGCGAAGAGCAAGTGCAGGACGGTCTACTGTGCCAACGGAACACTGACCGTCGCCGACGGCACCAAGATCACCGGCGGCACCACCAGCAGCTACATCGGCGGGGTCTATATGACCGGGAAGGCCACGTTCTTCATGACCGGAGGAGAGATCTCCGGCAACAGCGTGTCCTCCGGATACCAGAACGACGGATATCTCCAGTATTCCGCCGACCTGTGGATCGGTTCCGAGGCTCACGGAACCATCTCCGGCGGAAAGGCCGTCAACGTATTCGTCAACAGCAACCCCTCCGCATCCCCCAGGGCCGGTCTCGATCAGACCGGCGGAGAGACCGGCACGGTATTCGTGGAGTGGGACGGCGCCGACAACCTCGGAGAGTTCGTCTACACCGGCGGCACCGTCGGGAAGATCGTCATGGCCGCCAACAGCAACTGGAAGGGCCACATCTACACCACCGTGGAGTCCCCCGTCGCCGGAACGACGTACAAGATATCCGCCGAGGCCTCCGTCACCGCAGACGGGACCACTACGGGCTACGCCACCCTCGCGGACGCGGTCTCCGCCGCATCCGCAGGTTCCACCGTGACCCTGCTGAAATCCGGAGTTGCCTGTGTCGATCTCGGAGGTAAGACCCTTATCTTCGAAGGAGAGCCTCTTGTCCACACCCTTGGCGATGTCACAGAGACTCCTGCTTCCTGCACTGCAGACGGAGAGAAGGCACACAAGCACTGTTCCGTGTGCGGTAAGGATTTCATCAATGATGCCGAGGTTTCCGCCGATGATATGAAGATCCCCTCCCTCGGCCACCACTATGCCGTGACCGGATACACCTGGGCGAATGACAACCTCTCCTGCACCGCCAGGAAGGACTGCGACCGCGACGGATGCGACGTATTCTCCGAGGAGACTGTGGCTGCGACCCGTGCGGAAATTACCGCACCTACATGCACCGAGCCCGGAACCGACAGGTACACCACCGCTGCCTTCACCGACACCGATTTCGCGGCACAGTCCAAGGACGTCACCGTTGAGGCCCTCGGACATGTCTTCGGCGCCTACTCCTACCAGTGGGCCGAGGACAAGTCCT
>CAZHJV010000060.1:0-6111 GCA_964533525.1 uncultured Methanomassiliicoccales archaeon
TGCAATGCACGGTTTCCGTAACACCGTCCCGCATATAATTGGATATGGAGCGGAATTCCGAGGAAAAAAGCCGGGATCGCCCGCCCGGTACGGGAAGGGACCGGCGGCCCGATATTCGGGCCGCCGGGGTTTACGGTCAGGAGGGCACAGGTACGGCGTCCACGGGGATGATGTCTCCCATGTTCCCGTATCTGTAGTAGGTTCCGTTGTACTCGTAACCGCTGGGCGCAGTACCGAGGGCGTAGTCCGTCGAGGTCGTCTCGCAGTAGTAATAGCTGACGCCGTCCTCGGGGAACGGCTCGCTGGCCTTGCTGTTCTCGGTGATTGTTCCGTCCGGCAGTTCGACTCCCGCGGCCATATGTCCGTAGAACAGGAGCATGGCGCTCTTGTAGTGCATGGCGCTTGCGATGGCGCAGAAGAGGATCGACGTGTCCTCGCAGTCCCCGTTCTGCTCATACAGAGTCTCCAGCGGGAACTTCCAGTATTCCTCCACTCCCTTGGATTCCGTGTCCGAGACGTACTCGATGTACTGCGTGAAGGCCAGGACGAAGGACATGCGCTTGTAGTCGCTCCACCCGTCGGTCTTCTCGGTGAAATACTCCGCCAGCTGCTTCACGTACTTGTCGCCGGAGGTGACGTACAGTCTGTCCTCGTCGTCCGTGCCGCTCTGCCTGCTGCAGTCGTAGTCGGTGTAGTAGACGTAATCGGAGTACCTGATGTCCAAAGTGTAAGTGTACACCTCGTTCGTCCCGACCGTTCCGTTGCCGTCGGCATCGTACTTCCAGGTATAGGTCTTGGAGACGGTGCCGTCCACCAGAACCGTGTAGTATCCGTAGTAGTCCGATCCGCCGCACTTGCAGGAGTATGTGACAGTATACTCCCCGATACTGGGGAACGTATATCCTGCATCCGTCACCGTTTCGGAGTTGCCGCTTCCGTCGGTGACCGTCCAGGAGACGGAGGTTGCGCCGTCGGCCACGGGCAAGGTGTAGGATGTGCCCGCACTTGCATCGCTGTAATCGGGGGATTTCTTGTTGCACGCATAGATGATCTTGTCCGACAGTATCTTCGAGACCGTGTAGGTGGATTCCGAGGAGAGGAGATTGCCTTCGGTGTCGTACCATCCGGCGAACTCCGAGTCTCCGGAGGCGGAGGCCGTAAGAGTTACGTCCGTGACCGCATCGTAAGTTCCGCTTCCTGTGGTGGAAATGCCGACATCGTCGTAGACCGTCACGGAGTATTTGTCCTGGACATCTACGGTGAAAGTGGAACTGAGGGCGTATGTCGCAGTGTACGTGTAGAACATGGTCCTGTACTGGACATCTATCTTGACGGGGATCCATCCGTTGTAGATATACTGGGTCTCCGTGGAATCGGACGAGACGAGTCTGTATTTCTCGCACTTCACCGTCTTCCCGTAACAATCGCTGTATACATCCACCATGCCATCGTAGTATGTGGTGTAATCGCTGTCGTCATTATCCGACGACCATTTCGACGTGGTCGTGGTCTTACCGTCGGCGGTGTTGATGCGGGTGTAATAGAACCCGAGCTCATCGTCGTAATACAGGTACTTGTAGGTCAGCTCTCCGGAGTCTGTCGCCGTACGGGGGAACGGGCCGGTCGTCGTGTATTTCCCGGTATAGGACATGGTGAAACCCTGGCCGTCGTAGATCTCGACCCACCACGCATACAGGGTGACGTTGCCTTCCACGGAGGTATCGATCTCCGTGACGATATCATTGTGGTCGGCACTGGAACTCCAGCCGTTGAACAGATATCCTTCGCGGGTGGGGCTGCAGAGGGTCCCGTCGTCGCCGACATAGAAGCCGTCCGGGTTCTTATCGGAATTCGTACCCCCGTCGAGCACATAGGTCACGGTGTAGTACGTTCCGCGGTCTTCGGAACCGCTGTCATCCAGAAGAACGACGGCGCCTCCGACACAGGCGCAGGCCGCAATCGCGGCCGCGATAACCATCGCGATCTGAGTAGTTGTCACAATGCGCCTATGTACTTAACGGCAGTATTTATACAATTGTATTTTTACGGAGTCCCTAACAATAAACGTTTTATATCATCCACATCTACCCGATTACGCCAGTCGGGGTAACACAGTGGCTATGTGGCGGACTGCAGATCCGCATATGGGGGTTCGATTCCCTCCCCCGACTCCAATTTCTTCGAATCTGTCATTGTCCTGCGGCCGCGCTTTCGAAATCCGAACATTTCGTCCGTCTTCCGATAGCCAGTATTTTATGGAATGTGTACATAACCCCGCTCATTATGGCGGAAAGGAGTTCTTTCGGAGGCAAGATGGGTTTCATCCTTGCCGGGGCCGCATCAGCGGTCGGCCTGGGAAACATTTGGCGTTTCCCCACTGAAGCTGCACATAACGGAGGCGGCGCGTTCGTCGTCGTGTATATCATCGTCGTACTGCTGTTCGGCGCACTGCTGCTGTGTACCGAGATCGCATTGGGACGCAAGACCCGCAAATCGCCGATAGATGCGTTCAAATCCATCTGTCCCCGCTCCAAATGGGTCGGGGTGCTGGCGGTTCTGGTACCGGCATTGATCCTGCCGTATTACTGCGTCATCGGCGGATGGGTCATAGGATACATCGGCGAATACGTAAGCGGCGACGCCGCCAGCGTCGTGTCCTCCGGACATTTCGCGGACCTCGCCGGATCCTGGCTCGCGGTCGGACTGTTCATCGTCTTCCTCGTCGCATCCCTCGTAGTCATCTGGATGGGCGTCGAGAAAGGTATCGAGAGACTCTCGAAGATCTTCAT
Organism: uncultured Methanomassiliicoccales archaeon; assembly: GCA_964533525.1. Classification (GTDB taxonomy): domain Archaea; phylum Thermoplasmatota; class Thermoplasmata; order Methanomassiliicoccales; family Methanomethylophilaceae; genus Methanomethylophilus. The sequence continues at coordinate 2,790 of CAZHJV010000060.1, forward strand.
GCCCGCCCTTCTGGTCATGATCGTCGGTCTCGTCATCTACACCCTGCTGCAGCCCGACATGGGAGACGGTCTGAGTTTCTACCTGTCGTTCCATCTGGAGGACGTATCGGGGAAGACCCTGACATCGGCGTTGGGACAGGCTTTCTTCTCGCTGTCCCTGGCCATGGGTATCATGATCACATACGGATCGTACATGAAGAAGGAGGACAACATCGAGACCTGCGCCCTGAGCATCGGTATCATCGACACCTGCGTCGCCCTGCTCTGCGGACTCCTCATCGTCCCGCTGGCATACGCCACCAGCGGAGGGGACATCCCCGGCGGGGTCGGACTCGTCTTCACCACCCTCCCGCAGATCTTCGACGGCATGGCCGGCGGAATGGCCGTGGCCATCGTCTTCTTCGTCCTGCTGTTCATCGCCGCATGGACTTCCGCCATATCCGTCGCGGAAGCCGTCGTCTCCACCATTGCCGACAAGACCGGATGGAGCAGACACCGCTGCATCGCCGTGATACTCGTCCCGATGGTCGTCGTCGGAGCCATAATCAGTCTCGGATTCGGACCTCTGGACTTCATCACCATCGGCGGCAAGGACCTGCTGACCGCGTTCGACAGCCTGACCAACAAGGTCATGATGCCCATAGTGGCCTTCGCCACCTGCATCGTGATCGGACACATCGTCGGGACCAAGGTCATCACGGACGAGATAGAGTCCTCCGGAAAGTTCAGGCTGAAGGCGCTCTACCCCATCATGATAAAGTGGGTGGCCCCCATCTGCATCGCCGCGATCGTCATCGTCGGATTCTGAACCCTCAGAGACCCCGGCCCGGATTCCGGGCCGGGGTCCGGCAAACCTTTTCCTTTCAGACCCGGCGGAAACCGCTGGATGCCCGGGCTGTTTTTAAATCGGATGATGTTCCCGAAAAAGGACATGCGGTGCCCGGGACTGATGCCCGCAAAGCCAACCTTTATAAATAGGCCTTAAATATGTCAGTCCCAGGTGTATAAGTTGGCCAATATGAAAATCGAGAACGTTGTGGCATCCACGTCCCTCGGACAGGAAATCGACCTTGACAGGATCATGGCATCTCTGGAAGGGGCCGAGTACAACCCCAAGCAGTTCCCCGGACTCGTCTACAGACTCAAAGAACCCAAGACCGCCACCCTCCTCTTCAGGAGCGGAAAGATTGTCTGCACCGGCGGCAAAAGCTACGACGAGGTCGAAGCGGCGATCACACAGGTATCCAAGGATCTCGAGAAGGCCGACATCAAGATCACAATCAAACCCAAGATCGAAGTTCAGAACATCGTCGCATCCTCCGACCTCGGTCAGGAGATCAACCTCAACACCGTCGCCATCACCCTCGGACTCGAGAAGGTCGAGTACGAGCCCGAGCAGTTCCCCGGACTCGTCTACAGGCTCGACGACCCCAAGGTGGTCGTACTTCTGTTCGGCTCCGGAAAGATGGTCTGCACCGGCGCCAAGATCCCCGAGGACGTCACCCGTGCGGTCGAGAAGATCGCGGCGGAACTCAGGGATGCAAGCCTGATGGCCTAAATACCGACTTATCCGCGGACGGGGAACAAAACCCCGTCCGCATCATTCCTTTTATGCCTCATCCGAAGCGGGCGATGAACTCGTCTTCGGAGATTATCGGTTTTCCGAGTTCCTTCGCCTTCTTGTTCTTGGAAGAGGTGGATTCTATATCGTTGTTGATCAGGAAGTCGGTGGAACCCGTCACCGAACCCGTGACCTTCCCGCCCTGGGACTCGATGTACGCCTTCAGCGCATCGCGGTTCGCATAACGGTGCACATCCCCCGTGACGACGAAGACGAGTCCCGTGCACCTGTTCCCGATCTCCTTCTTCTCGGTATCCCTCACCTTTATCTGGGTCATCAGGTCCCTGAATCCTTCCATGTTGCGTCCGTCCCGGAACCATCCCGCGAACGAAGCGGATTTCTCCGGCCCGATGCCGTCTATGTCCGAGAGGACGGAATCCTTCCCGGAGACCGCTATCTCCGCCAGTTCCTCCACCGTGTAGGCCTCGGTGAGCCTCTTGGCCACCTCCGTGCCGCACATCGGGATGTTGAGCGCGAACAGCAGGTGCTGCGCATCCGGACTGCGGGATTTCTCCAGGGATGCCATGATATTCTGCACGGATTTCTCGCCGAATCCGTCCATCTGCGACATCTCCTCCGCATGCTCGGAGAGGCGGAAGAAATCCGCATAGCCCTTTATCCACCCCATGTTGACGAACTTGGAGATCGTCTGCACGGAAATGCCGTCGATGTCCAATCCCCCTTTGGAGACGAAGCGCGTGAACTTCCTCAGCTGTTTCGCGGCGCAGTCGGCATCGGTGCAGTGAAGCTTGAGAACTCCCGTGTCGGATTCCCATACCTCCGTCGGTGCCCCGCACACGGGGCATCTGTCGGGCACGGAGAACTCCCCGACCGTCTTTACGACCCTGATGACCTTCGGGATGATCTTGTTGGCCTTTATGACGGAGATCTCGGTGCCGGGGCCCCCTATACCCAGACGTCCGCATTCGCTGATGTTGCAGAGGGACGCCCTCTTGACCGTGGTGCCCTCAAGCTCCACGGGCCTGAACACGGCGACGGGCGTGATCGACGATGCGGCACAGCTCCACTCCACGTGGTCGAGGACCGTGTCCGCGGATTCGTCCTGCCATTTGAACGCAAGGCCGGCGCGCGTGGCGTGATGCCCCGTCACGGAACCGGTGGCGGCGAATGCGGAATCGTCGAAGGTGATTACGAGTCCGTCCACCGGATAGGGATTCTCCCCGCCCGTGACCTTATCGGTCCACCTGCCGATGGCGGCGCTCATACCTGCGTAATCGGGATGCTCCACGAACTCCCTCTCCACCGGGTGCAGACCCGCCTTCTCCAGAAGATCCATCTTCCCGCCCCATGTGGGTACGTCCTCGTCCGAATGGACGAGGGTGAACGGGACCCAGTGGATCCTCCTCTTCTTCACCTCGGCCACATCCTTGAGGGACAGGGATCCGGATGCGAGGTTCCTGGGATTCGCGAAGTCGTCGCCCGACTCCATGCAGAACTCCTCGAAGTCGGAATAGGAGATGACCGCCTCCCCGCGGATCACCAGATGCCCCTGTATGGGGACGGAGCGGGGGATACCGTACAGTCCGTCGGCGAGATGCGTTATGTTCGTCCCCACGTGTCCGTTCCCGCGGGTGACGATCTTGGTCAGTTTCCCGCCATCGTATGTGACGACGAGGGTGAGGCCGTCCAGCTTCCACGAGATCCACACGGGACGCCCCTCGGCCCATTTGACCAGGTCCT
>CAZHJV010000061.1:0-6042 GCA_964533525.1 uncultured Methanomassiliicoccales archaeon
CCGAAGGTCCGTACGGAGACCATCAAAGTCTGAAGACATCTGTGTCGCAGTGACAAAAATTCAGAAAATACATACCGCGTGGCGACCGTTACACAGAATTCACTCCCACATCTTCTTCCCGAACGGCAGTCCGCGGTCGTTGTCCACGAGTTCCAGAGTAAGTGCGAGATACAGGATCACCATCACGGCGTTTCTTATCAGAAGAACGGTCACTCCCAAAACCGACATTGCCTCGCCCTCTCCCCTGAAGCCGAAATTGACCAGGAAATTCAGCTGGGTCAGTATCTCTCCGAGTATGAACGCTTTCAGAAGGAACTCCCTGCTCCTCCCCTTCCCCGGGATCATGTACAGGAACAGGACCGCCGGGATCAGCCACACCATGTATTGCCCGGAGAAGACCGTCGATATCAGAATGAACGTCATTACGGCGATAATGACCACCAATGCGGAATCCGGCTCCAGCCTGCTTCCGACTGCACGCTTCCCGACAGACCAGAACGCATAGTGCGCATAGAGCAGGATCAGGATGACCGCCATGAACGGCAGCAGGATTTTCGCAAAGAACTCCGGGAGAGGGCCGTAGATGTTGTCGGATCCGAAACCGAACCCATAGGTTATATCGGTAAGTCCCAGCAGGGATGCGACCTCCGCGACGGATGCCGCAGGAGACTCCATCTCCAGGGGACGGTCCGTGTGGTAGTTCATGAACGAGAGGGGATCCGCACCGCACAGATAGAAAAGTGCCAGCACCGCCAAACCGACGGCGATGAAGACCGCAGTCCCGGCGGCCGCCTCCCTCTTCCTCCCGCGTGCGAGGAGATATATCGCCAATACCGGGAAGAACACCGCAGGATACAGTTTCACGGTGACGGCGAAAGCGAGGACTGCGAACGCCCACATGCTCCGCCTCTCCGACACCAATACGAGCGTCAGCAGCGTCAGGACCGCGGGAATTATGTCGTACCTGTCGGCGAGGAACTCGAACATCAGGAACATCATGACGGAATACAGGGCCATTGCGTGGAACTCATTATAACCTCTGACACGGGCGAGGCGCTCGCTGCACCAAAGACCCAGCGTGAAGAATATGCCCGTCATGACGATGAACGCCGCCTGATATCCTACAGCGGTGGATGCAAACAGCCTCGGCAGGAAGATGAACAGGTAGGCGGAGGGAGGATACTCCCAGGAACGCCATTCGCCGTACGCCCACACCTCCCCGGTACAGGGGAAGACCCCGTGCGCCATGGCATCCGCGTAAGGGAAATATCCGTCGCATACACTGGACGGAATGTCGCCCAGACGGCCCGCGGCGTACAGTATGATACCGAGAACGGCGTACACGCCGATGAATAATGCATAACTGCGCTGTCTTCCGGTCATCGGCACACCGTCACGGCATGAGGGCTCTCTGTTTCCGAAGATCCCTGAATTTATCTTTGGATTCGTACCCCATGAGCTCGTGGGTCACATAATCGGGGGACACCGCATCGACGATCTCGTTCACCCTCCGGCTCGAGTACGGACGGTGCTGGTCTATGCCGGAGGCCCTCTCGAAGGCGGCCTTCATGAAATCGTCCCATTTCTCGTCCTCGCCCCTGACGCGGGGGACGAACGTCCTCCTGTACTCCGCCGTGGTGCTGAGCTGGAGGTGCATGTGCCCGATCCTCTCCCTCATACCGCTCGGATAGCGGTCGATTATGTCCATCACGGCGTCTATGGCGCTGTCCTCATCGAAAGCGTCGTCACAGGAGTTCATCAGGTGGCCCGTATCGAGGGTGAAACCCCAGTTGTCGAACTCCAGCCTGTCCTCCAGAAGTCTCCACTCGGACGGATCCCTGAGTTTGAGTCCCTCCCACCAGAGATTCTCGAAGGAGAGACGGAACGGCGGCTCCCCTCCCGGATACGCCGAGACGGCGGAATTCACCATCTCCGCAAAATCCGCCAAAACGGCAAGGTCATCGCTTTCATGCTTCCGGAGGAGCACCTGCCTCATATCGGTATTCCCGGCATGCAGAACCCCGTATGCGGGATGCAGGGGTGCGGCACAGTCTATACCGTAACGCAGGGTCTCTATCATCTCCTCCCGCGTCCTGCCGAAGGAGAAATAACGGACGTCCCCGCCGTTCCCCTCGTAACCGCGCCCTTCCCATGAGGAGTGCCAGTCGAGCGCATACGGAAGATGCACCGACACGACTTCCGGCACTATGTAGGACGGGTCGGTCTTCTCGAAGAGCGTGAAGAGTTCGAGACCGTCGAGCCCGAAATCCGCCAGTCTCTGATGCAGATCCCCCTCCCCAGGGAATTCGGACAGCTTCTCGAACACCGACCAGCTGAACAGATGCTTCATCAGACAAGTTCGAAAGCGGCGTTGAGTGCCGCCTCGACGGCGGCGATCTTGCTGCTCCCGCCTCCGACGATGATGACATCGTCCGACGTTATGCCGGTGTCCTTGCGGATCTTGTAGGCGAGTTCGGGAGTCTGCTCGTCCATGTTCCAGTCGGGCGGGATCATGAGTTTTCCGTCGCGGATAACGATGGTGGTGCATCCCTCGGCGCCGGCCTTGATACCGGCGTCGCGCTGCTGCATCCCGTTGACGATCTTGGCGGAGGCACCGTATACGATGACCCCCTGGGTGGCGGCCCCGACCGCGGAATCCTGAAGATTGATGTCGATGAGTCTGATAGGAATCTGGTCCAAAAACACCAGTCCCGCCTTGGTTATGGATATGCCAGTCTGTTTGATCTGCACGAAATCCCACTCACGGAACTTGTCGAGAATGCGGCGCATACTGCCTTCGCCGACACCCGCCTCCTCGGCCAATTTCTTCCTTCCGACCAGTTTTCCGTCGGCGAGGAGGTACAGTGCATAATAGACATTGGCGTCGGTGAAACGGAACATTGGCCCGAAGGCCGGGATATCCATAATCTTCATAATGTTTAACTCCCACACGGACGTCCGGAGACGCCCGCGGGGGAGTCCGGAATCAGAACGTCCTGATCTTTCCGTTGATGATAAGGTCTGACACCTTATCAATGTTGTCAAGCCAGTCGGCGGCGATCTCGTACGCCTCGTCCTTCCACTTCTTCAGCTTGGGGCTGTCGGCGGCGTTCTCGCTGATGATGTCGATGTTGGCGTTGAGCGGATCGGAGATGGTGTGTCCGATCTGGGACAGCAGGCGGACGTGGATCTCCGCATCGGCCTTGACCTTCTTGGCGACGTCCCTCGCGATCATGGTGGAGAGGACGTTGTAGATCTTTCCGACGTGGGTGATGGGGTTCTTACCGGAGGTGGCCTCCATGGACATGGGCCTGAAGGGGGTGATGAGTCCGTTGCATCTGTTGCCGCGTCCGACGGATCCGTCGTCTCCCATCTCCTGGGACAGTCCGGTCACGGTGAGGTAGTAGACTCCCCTCTTGTAGTCGTCGCCGGTGTTGACGTCGACGATGAGTTTCTCGCCGTCGCCGTATTTGGAGATGACCTCCGCACCGAAGTCCTTCACGGCGTCGGTGAGGTGCTCGATGGAGCTCTTGTAGGAGGTGGGGTCGTCGATGAACCTGTCGACCATGGCGCAGGCGATGGTCATGGTGATCTCCTTCCCGACCCTGCTGCACATGACCTTGACGTCCTGTCCGGCCTCGGGGATCTTCTTCTTGAGAGCGCCGTTGATGTAGTTCTCGGTCCTGAAGGTGAGCTCGTCGGTGACGGAGAAGGGTGCGAATCCGACACCGAAGGAGGTGTCGTTGGACAGGTAGTTGGAAGCCTTGTAGACGCCGGTGAGGTCGTCGGAACCCATTCCGAGCCTGGTGTCGAGGATGACGTCGGAGTCGATGTCCAGGTAGGGGTAGGTCTTCTTCAGGTACTTCCTGACGCCCTTGAGGGCGGTGGACTCGACGGGGAGGGCGATCTCCTTGCCCTTCTTGTCGATGTAGGTGGTTGCGCGTCCGTCCATGAGGATGTAGACGGGCTTGATGATCTCTCCTCCGCCGAACTTGGGGGCGGAGATACCGGCCACGACCTCGGTCTGGTCGGTGTTGTGGTGGAGGACGTGTCCGACCTCCTTGATGTACATCGCGCAGAGGGACTCGCTGACGGTCTCCGCGACGCCGTCCGCGACGGAGTCGGGGTGTCCGATACCTTTCCTCTCGACGATCTCGATCTGTCTCCTGGGTACGGGGACCTGGTTGATCCCATTGACGTAGATGTTCTTCTTTGCGGACATATCGCATCACTCGGAGCAATTGCTGCTGGACGGAGGAATATGTTCGTAGTTTATAATATTGGCTGATGAAAGTATTCTAATAAGAATAAGCATTAAGGGTATGACATGAAATTCCCGCCGGCGTCCGACATCCGCAGAATGAGAAAGGCGATGGACGTCACCCAGACGGAACTCTCCAAGCAGTCGGGAGTGAGTCAGAGCACCATCGCCAAGATCGAAAGGGGGCGCATATCCGCCAGTTACGAGACCGTCGTGAAACTCTTCGACACGCTCGAAGACATGGCCAAGGGAGGGAAGCACGACGTGACGGCGGCGGATGTGGCCTCCAAGGACGTGGTCAGCGTCCAGAGTACGGACAGGGTGCGCGTGGCCTCGGAACTCATGAGGACCGCGGGATTCTCCCAGCTGCCGGTCCTGAAAGGCGAGACCCCCGTCGGGAGCATATCCGAGAAAAGCATCTTCGAGAAGATCAGGTCCGGAAAGACCATGGACGACCTGAAGGATGCGCCGATATCAGCCATAATGGACGACTCGTTCCCCGTGGTGAACGAGAGCACTCCCATCTCCTCCGTGACCGCCATGATGAGCGACTGCGGCGCGGTGCTGGTGGCGAGGAAGGGAAAACTCGTCGGGATGATCACGAAGGCGGACATCCTGAAACTGATCTGACGTCCCCGGCCGTCACGCGGTACTGGGAGAAGTCGCACGGGAGGAACGTCTTCCGGAATATCCTCCCTGCCTCCGTCAGGATGACGTCGGAGTCCTTGTAACGTCCGCTCGTATGTACCAGCATCAGCGCCCTGCATCCGGATTCGGCGGCGAGCGCCGCGGCCTGCGCGGCGGTGCTGTGATGATGCATCGCGGCGAGGTCGGAATCCGCATCCGCATAGGTGGATTCGTGGATGAGCACGTCCGTGCCGCGGACTGCGTCTTTCTCCGTCTGGCACATTTCGGTGTCGCCGGAATATGCGACGGAGATCCCTTTTCTGGAGGACGAGACCACGTCCGACAGCCTCACCCCGTTGACCTCCCCTCCGGCTTCCAGGACCGAGAAGTCTTTCCCTCTGATGCCGAGGGCTCCCGCCTTCGCGGCATCGATCTTCCCACGGGTGTCCGGTTCCCTCGCGACATATCCCAGAGAAGCGATCCCGTGCTCGGTGCGGTATGCGGTGACGGAGATCTCCCCCGCAGTTACGGTATCGCCGGGGGACATCTCCCGGATCTCGAGTTCGTATCCGATGTCGCCTTCGCAGACCGCCAGCGAGGTTTTCACCGCGTCCGCGATGCCTTCGGGTCCGCATATCGTAAGCGGATTCTTCCGGTTCGACATACCCATAGTCTGGAGGAGGCCCGGGAGACCGTAGAAGTGGTCCCCGTGCAGATGGGTTATGAAGACCGCTCCGATCTTCATGAATGACAGCGGCGAGATCATCAGCTGACGCTGGGAACCTTCGCCGCAGTCGAAAAGAATGACGTCGGGCCCCCTGCGCAGTGCGACGCAGGGCAGGGCCCGCTCCTTGGAAGGGACGCTCGCGCCCGTTCCGAGAAAAAAGATGTCGAACATCTTCAGTAGATGGAATCGATGGACCTGTCGGTCTTCGTCTCCTTCTTGTACTGTTTGTAGTGCTCCCTGCACAGATGGACGCTGCGCGCATCAGGGTCTTTGAGGTTCAGGTTGCACCTGGCGACCTGTTTCATGTTGAGGGATCTCTCCGCTTCGCAGCTGCATCCCTCCACGCTGCAGATTTCGGTCTTGGCTCCGTGGCCTGCTGTTCCCGACATATCCGCCCCAATCGCCTTGGGATTATATTAATAATTTC
>CAZHJV010000062.1:0-5714 GCA_964533525.1 uncultured Methanomassiliicoccales archaeon
ACTGAGGAGTTAGTATCCCTCGTACTCAAACAGACCGCCGATAAATCGGACTGAGTCTTTCCGGGATGCCCGGCGGATCCCCGTCGGACATCCCGTCAAAAAACGATTTACATTTTTCGAAAGAGATTCGTCCGAGGATTTCCTTCGGACCGATCAGAAGTACATTCTCCTTGCCGGCCGCTTTGACGGTGCCGCCGTCGAATCCCGATATGGAGAACATCGCGAGTCTGACGTCCTCCGTCCCCATTGCTTCCGCACGGTTCTTCAGATTTCCGAGGGCCCCGGAGTCAATCGCCTCCTTCCTGAATTTGCAGTCGCACAGGAGGATGTACTCCGAATACCCGTCCTTCATCTCGGCCGCGAGATTCATGCTGTCGGTGGATTCTCCCGGAAGCCACCATCCTCCCGTCTTTACGCATCTCGGATCTTTTTTCAGATATTCGCGGCAGGCTATGCGGAACCTGAATTCCAGGAACATGTCCGCCAGCGGTTCGATGTCTCTGAACTCCTTCTTCCCGAAGGCCAGGGCAGGGTTGTTCCTGATCGCCGTATGGTAGAATTCCAGAAGCGCGTTCCGGACGATGAAGACGGGTTTCCTCGGGGCGTTCGCTATGGGTGTCACGCGCTCGATGAGACCTTCCGACTCCATCTTCTTCAGATAAATCTCGCACAGCTGGCGGGATATCTTCTGGCCGTTGGCGATGTCTATCGGACGTCCGCATCCTCCGGCAATGTCGCCGAGGATCGCCGCACAGTATCTGTACGGTACGGAGGATCTCCTCATGATGAGTTCCGCTTCCGCGCACAGACGGGGATACGTGCCGAGGAAACATTTCTCGATGCAGGTCCCGTAATCGGGTTTGTTCATCAGGGCGTGGTACAGGGGGATCCCGCCCGCCGTGAGGTAGCACATATAGGCGTCGGATTCCGGCATCTTCCCGCTGAGTTTCCTGGATTCCCGGAACGTCAGAGGTTCCAGGACGATCGTTTCGGCGGTATTGTCCTTTATGAGAGGGATCTCCGACAGTTTCATGACTGCTTCCGCCGGAGATCCGCACAGTATGAGGAGGTTTTCCGTGTCTATGATGTATTTCTCCGCAAATGCCGACAGGGCCTTTCCGAATGTTTCGGAGTATGCATATCCCACGTTGTCCAGGAGGACAACGGTCTTCCTGTCCCCGCATGCATCCCCGATGAGGCCGAAGGCCTCCCCGTAATCTCCGGGGGCCGGAATCTCCGGCAGGATCTTCTCCGCCGCGAGGTGCATGGCGGAAAGGATCTCGCGTTCGGTCCCTTCCGGGAAGCATACGGTTACGGACCTCCTTCCCGTACAGAATTCCTTTGCCAGAAATGATGTTCCGACACGGGGCTGTCCGTATATGCAGCAGATCCGGGGACCTTTCCCGGAGTAGGCCGATTCTAACTTTCCGAGTTCGTTCTCCCTGCCTGCGAACTGTGCCATGAAACCTGCAGTGATTTATGTCAATTTAAATTTAACAACGTACGGAACGATCAATCCCCGATGGCCGTCTTGATGCCTTCGGCGAATCTGTCAGCGTCCAGGTCCTCCAGCCGGAAGTATCTCGCACCCATCTTCTCCGCCAGTTTCGATGCGTTGTCGAAATGCGGGAATCCCATCCCCGCATCAACCACGACCCATTTCACGCCTGGGATGCGGATGTCCTCCGCCATTTTCTGGACCTCCTCGTTGGCGTCCGCCCCCTGTCTCAGGGGCACGTTCGCCCTCCCGTCCGTGACGAGGATGATGAAACATCTCTCCCCCACATGGCATCTGGCGTAGGCGGTCATGTATTCGTCCACCCTCACGAGGGCCTCCGACAGCGGGGTTTTGCCTCCGGTGGGCATCTCCTCGAGGCATCTGTAGCTGTATTCCACCGATTTGGTCGGCGGGAGTATCATGTCCGCGGAATCGCGGCGGAACGCCATGAGTCCGATCCGGTCCCTCCTGACGTAGCTGTCCCTGAGCATCGAGAGTATGGCCCCTTTCACGGTGGCCATCCTCCTCCTCACCCCCAGCGATCCGCTGGCATCCACCAGGAACAGCAGGGTGCATCCGCTGCGCCTCTCGCGCACCTTCTCCCTTATGTCGCCGGGTTCTATCGCGAGGGCGAGACCGTCCCTGTGTCTCGTCCTCTGGTACGGTGCGGCCGCCCTGACGGTGGCATCGAACGCTATGCTGTCCGTCTTCCCGTCGGGGATCTTCGAGCGGGCGTATCTCCCGGTGCCGTCCGCACTCGTCGCAACCGCCCTGCGTCCCTTGCGGGTCTTCGTCCTCGAGGGTATCCTCGTGCGGGAATCGAGATAATCGATGACGCGGAACTGCCTGCCGATCTCGAACATCATCTCCTCGAGGTCGGGCAGATCCTGCTGCGGCGGGGACTGTTCCGTAGCATCGTCGGGGTCCTCCCCGTCTTCTTTCCCGTCTTCGGAATCGTTCTCGGGGGGTTCGTTCCCGTCGTCCGGAGACTCATTTCCGTCATCGGGCGGTTCCTCCCGCTCCCCGTCGTCCTCGGGCGGCTGTTCCTCGGGCGGTTCCTCCTCCGGCGGCGGAGGGGGCTGACTGTAGTTCCTCCTGTGGGGAAGACAGAGGACGGCCGCCTCCTCGACGTCCTTCCTCATGACCTCGTCGCGCCCTCCGAGGGCGGCGAGGGATTTCGCGCATTGGACCATCGCGATATCCCCTCTGACACCGTCCGCACTGATCTTGATGCAGAGTTCCGTGATGACGGATACCAGTTCGTCGGATATCGTCACATGGGGGAGGATCTTAGCAGCCTTCGAGACCTTGTTCTTCTCGTCCTCCTCCTCTTTCCCGTAGATTTCGGCGAAACGCCTCGGTTCGGAGCAGAATTCGGCATTCCTGACGAGGATTGCACGTCTTTCCTCCTCTCCGCACTCCGATGCGTAGGCGCAGAGGTCGAAGCGGTCGAGCATGTGGGCGCTCAGGTCGCTGTCGTCCGGGTTCATCGTGGCAATCAGAGTGGTGTCGCAGGGATATGATGCGGATATGCTCCCTCTTTCCACGCGGACGGTCCCGGTGAGGACGGCATCGAGGATGCCGGCGAGCATCCCTCTGTCCATCAGGTTGACATCGTCGATGTAGAGGATATTCCCGTGGGCTCTGGCCAGAAGGCCGGGCTGGAGGGCGGTTTTCCCCGTTTTCAGTGCCTCCTCCACGTCCAATCCGCCGAAGATCTGTTCGTCGGAGGCGTTGAGGGGGCAGTTCACCAGTTTCCTGTCCGTGATCCCGGCGGCGGCGCGCGAGAGAACCGTCTTGGCGGTCCCGCTGCCTCCGCGGAGAAGGACCGTGCGGATATCGGGGTTCGAGAGGGCGCACTCGAGGGCCCTCTTCGCATCATCCATCCCGACTACGGCTGTGAACGGAAGAGAGGTCACAGGTCCTGCAGGCATTTCTCGAGCTCCTCTTGGTCGAGACCGGCCTCTTCGAACGGACGCCTCTTCAGGCGGTGTGCGAGGACGAGTTCCGCAGTCGCGCGGATGTCGTCCTTCGTGACCTCCGTGCGCCCTTCCAGGGCGGCGTTGGCCTTCGCGGCCTTCAGGAGGGTTATGTCCGCCCTGTGGCCGTCCACCCCGAAGTGTATCATGACGGAGACCACCATATCAACCACGTCGTCCCCCGCCTTCACGTGCGGGAGACGTTCCCGTGCCTCCGTGAGCTTCTTGCAGATATCGTCAAGTTCTTTTTGACATTCCTTCACGTACGCCTCGGGGTCGGAATCGTACTGCACCCTCCTCTTGACGACCTCGGCCCTCCTCTTCACGTCCCTTTCTCCTTTGATGTCCAGGGAAAGGCCGAATCTGTCGAGGAGCTGGGGCCTCAGGTCCCCTTCCTCGGGGTTCATGGTCCCGACGAGCACGAATTTAGCCGGGTGGGAGAACGAGACGCCCTCCCTCTCCACATAGTTCACGCCCATTGCGGCGGAATCCAGAAGGAGGTCGACGAGATGGTCGTCCAGAAGGTTGACCTCGTCCACATACAGGATATTCCCGTTGGCGGCCGCGAGCACGCCGGGTTCGAATTTCTTCTCCCCCGTTTTGAGCACATGCTCGAGGTCCAGCGTGCCGGATACCCTGTCCTCGGTGGCGGACAGGGGGAGATCTATGACCCTCATTCTGACTTCGGACGGTTCGAGCTTCTCCCCTTTCGAAAGCCTCTCTCTGCAGAACGGACAGTATCTCTCCTCCCTTCCGAATTCGCAGCGGAAGGGACAGCCCTTCACCACGGTCCTGTAGGGGAGGACCGCATTCATGGATCTGACAGTGGTGGACTTGGCGGTTCCTTTTTCACCTTTGATGAGGACTCCGCCTATGCCGGGATCGATGACGTTGAGCATAAGTGCCCGTCTCATACTCTCCTGGCCTACGATTCTTGTAAAAGGGAAGACGAGGGGTTCATTCATATTGTCACTAACCTATATCTTATTGGATGATTGCTCCAATGGGCAATCTCCTTTAATTCTTTTTGCAATTCACCTCTCGGGGATTTCTGTGGCAGACGGATCTTATTCGGGCGGAAAGAGACTCTTCGCGGCGGCGCTGGCCGTATATGTGGCGCTGTTCGCCGTATTCGTGGCCGTGTACATTCTTCTGAAGGACGGCGATACCCTCATAACCGGCATGTCCGCGGTCGCATTCGTATTCCTGCTGGTCTCCGCCGTTCTTGCATACCATGTGTTCTTCCGCGTTCCGAAGGACAGGGTGCCCGAGGACGTGTCCGAGGAATCCTGGGAGAAAGGGAAGCGCTGAGGCCGTATCGGATATATAGTCCAACACACCATCGGTACCTCGGTGCAGATGTCCGAAAAATCCGAGAAACGCCGCAGAAGGCTCACCGTCTGCGCGGTTCTGATGTACGCCGTTTTCCTGGCGGCAGCGGTTCTGGCGTATACTTCGATAGACGACGAGGATTCCCGGCTGATGGCACTTTATTTCATAAGCAGCACCCTCACCCTCGCGACGCTGATATTCGCGCTGCTGGTCATGAGATCCTCGCCTTCGGAGAGGTACTACGAGAAGTATCTGGAGAGGGAGGATGACGGATCGGAGAAATGACCTGTTTCCGATCATATCGACGATACCGGCAGGGCATACACCCCGTCTTTCAGGGGGTATGCCTTATCCGTCAGGCACATCAGGCACGACGGTTCGATGCGGTATGCGGATCTGCCGAGACGGGAGAAGGATTTCACGTCCGTTTGGTCGTAGCTCATCCCCGATTTGCATTCGATGAGGGTGAGTTCCGCATTCCTGAGCATCACGAGGTCGATCTCATATTTCTCCGAATCGCGGCAGTAATAGAATCCCGCCTCCTCGGTGTTGTTGCTGTAGGTCTTCATGATATCGTTAACGATGAACGTCTCCGCCATGTGTCCGCCCATGTATCCCACGCGGAGGGTGTCCGCATCATAGCTTTTGGAAAAATAGCAGGCCAATCCGGTGTCCCAGAAGTAGATCTTGGGACGTTTTACTATCCGTATCGCGATCGATCCTTCGGAATATGGCTGCGCAAGGTGGATAATGCCTCCCGCGATCAGTACGCCGATCCACGACTGCACGGTGTGTATGCTGATCCCCAGGTTGCGGGATATGCTGTCGTAGACGAGTTCCTGCCCGGTGATCGATGCGGCGTACTCCATGAACATCCTGAATTTCATAAGGTCTTTCAGATTGAT
>CAZHJV010000063.1:0-4955 GCA_964533525.1 uncultured Methanomassiliicoccales archaeon
CGTCGCCCGTGGACGATGACAAGCTCCAGGAGCTTCAGATCATCTCCCTCGCAGGAGACCTCGGCGTCGAGGATGCCGAAGAGTTCAACCCCGACGCGGAGTAAACATATTCCCGACCCGGACGTCATTTCCGACGTCTGGGTCTTTCATCTTCATTCCGGTGCCGATCCCTTCTGGGAATGGGCCGTCTTCATTCGGTTCCTGATCGGCGGGAGTTCCGACCCGGCGGATACGGGGTCCGTACCCGGGCACATATCCGTGTAACTTCATACCTAAAAGAAGTCAGAATCCGTGTAACTTCATACCTAAAAGAAGTCAGAATCCGTGTAACTTCATACCTAAAAGAAGTCGTCAATCCGGCTATTGAGATAGATTTTCTCATACGGGAAGGGAGGAAGATCTGCCCGATCGAGGTGAAGTCATCGAAGATAATCAGGCATGATTCTTTGGATAGGTTCCGTTCGGTGTTCGGGGACCGTCCGGGGAGATCATATGTGCTTTGCACCAAGGATGTCCGTACGGAAGGGGACACGGTCATACTCCCGCTGTATATGGCGATGCTGCTCTGACCGTTCCGCAGCCGGAGAATCAAAAAGAGAGCAGTTCTTCGGACCGAAGTGCTTCGGAAATCCTGTCCTTCAGAATGTACGTGATATCGGGGTGCATCCCGATTTCGTCTCCGTATATCAGGGATCTTCCGTTCTTCAGGGGGAATGCAACCCCTCTCTCGTTCGGGATGCCCAGTTTGCCGGGTATACCGACGCAGGTGCGGATCCCGGGAGACACGAACATCGGTACTGCGAGGATATCGTGCCCTCCTGCGGCGAGCTTCTCCAGGGCGTTTTCCACGTTCGGTTCTCCGGATCCGTCGTATGCGGCGAGCACCTCGTACCCGCGTTCCCTGAGATATTCCGCATTCGTCTCGGCTTCTTTCTTTCCGGAACTGTGGAAGATAAGCAGGATCGAGGTTTTCCCGGGCGCCGCATTGTATCTGTCGCAGGTCTGCACCATGACGGTCCTCATCTTCTGATGGTCCCCGAATGTGCCGGTGAATACGATCTCGGCCTTCCTGCCGTTGTATTCGATGACGCCTGCATCGGTGCCGGGTGCGAATCCGAGTTTCGAGCGGACGGTATTTTCGGCGAGGTGTCCGGGGGAGAAGAGCAGGGGGACGGCGATGATCCTCTCTATGCCGTCATCCATCATGCCGTGTACGGTCTCCGCGACACCGGGATTCATGTAGAGATACGCGACACGCACCTCGTATCCCGTCTGCGCATGTATGCGCCCGGAATGCAGGGTTGCAGAATCGCAGTCTCTGGATCTCTCGGAGCCGTGCGCTATCAGCAACACTGCCGTTCTCATCGGCCGCACCCGGACTGATTGCAGGATCCTCCCGTCAGAGACGGGATCCGATGATCCTCTCCACGGCCGCGACGATGTCCGCCGACGGGTACTTTCCGCCGGTGTTCTTCATCACGTATCCGATGGCGCTGTTCGCAGCTTTTTTGTTCCCTTTGCCGTAGTCGCTGATGACCTGCGGATTCTTGTCGAGATATTCGGAGATGAGTCTGTCGAGGTCCTCCGCACCCGCGGCGGCCGTTTCGGCATCTTCCCCCGTCATGACGCTCTTGATCTCGATGCCGCACTCGGTGTCGGTGATGGCGCCGGAGGAGAATTTCCCGATGACCGCGAGGATGTCCTCCGTGTTCCCGGCCCTCTCCTCGAACTTCTTCCAGTTGGCGGTGACGGGTCCGATGACCCATCTGATCGCATTCTGGGTCCCGTAGGCGGATGCGGCCTTCTCGAAGAACTGTGCCAGATCCACGGATGTGGATACCAGCTGCTTGGCCTTCTTCTCGTCTATGCCGTACTGCGAGGACAGTCTCTTCGTCATCTTGGCCGGGGATTCCTTGATGGTGATGGAATCGGCCAGTTCTTTGATGTGGAATATTCCGAGGTCCGGTTCGTCGATGTAGCCGTAATCCGCCTCGAACTCCTTCTTCCTGGCACTGTAGGTTATGCCTCTGCTTTCGTCGAAGGCGCGGGTCTCCCTTTCGATCTTCCCGCCGGCCTTCAGGATCTTGATCTGCCTGATCATTTCGTAGCGGAGGGCGGTCTCGGCGTTCTTCAGGCCGGTGACGTTCTTCACCTCGCACCTCTCCTTCCCGACGGAGATGTTGCAGTCGCAGCGGATGCTCCTCTCCCCGTTCTCGGGCAGGTCGATGGTGTGTTTGATATCGGCGATGAGCTGTGCCAGGAATTCCCTCGCCTCCTCGGGGGTGGCGAGGTCCGGCTCCGTGACGATCTCCGCCAGGGGGACGCCGGAACGGTTGTAGTCCACGAGGGAGGACATGTCGGCGGTCCTCTTCGTCTTTCCGGGATCCTCCTCGAGGTGGATCCTGGTGATCCTGATGGGTTTCTTTCCGTTCAGGTACACCACTCCGCCCTCTCCGATGGGGTGGTCGTACTGTGTGATCTGGACGCTCTTGCTCATGTCGGGGTAGAAGTAGGTCTTCCTGGAGAACCAGGTGGTGTCCGTGATCCTGCATCCGAGCATCTTGGCGAGCATGATCCCGTAGACGAGGACCTGTCTGTTGAGGACCGGTCTCGATCCCGGCATGCCGAGGCATACGGGACAGACGTGGGTGTTCGGCGCCTCCGCATCGGTGGTCGGGCAGGAGCAGAACATCTTGGATCTCGTGGGAAGCTGGACGTGGATCTCCAATCCGATCTTCATATCTTCACCTCCGCATGCCTGACATCGAACCTGCCGTCCCATTCCTCCGCCATCGTGAGGAGGAGGTCCTCGTTCCAGTGGTCGGTCACGAACTGCATCCCGATGGGCATGCCGTTCCCGTCGTATCCGCAGGGGCAGTTCAGGTGGGGCGTTCCGGCCAGGTTCGGCGGGACGGTCAGGAAGTCCGCCTTGTAGTTCTCGACGGGGGTCATGGCGGATATGTCCTCGAATTTCGGTGATACGAAGGGCATGGTCGGGGTGAGGACCGCATCGTGCGCCGCGAACTGTTTCTTGTACGCATCTATGACGCCGAGTCTCACCTGGAGGGCCTTGGCGTAGTACCTGTCGCGGAATCCCTCCATCCTGGTGTATGTCCCCAGGAGTATCCTCCTCTTCGCCTCGTCGCCGAAATACTTCGTTCTGAAACTCGTGAAATATCCGTCGAATCCGAGGGAGAGGTCCCCGTCCTGCTGCCCGTACCTCATCCCGCAGTATCTCGCGAGGTTGGTGGACGCTTCGGACGTGGCGAGGATGTAGTAGGCGGGCATGGCGTACTTCAGTTCGGGCATGTCGACGTACTCCACGTCGATGTCCATGCTCTTCAGTTCCTCAAGCGCGCCTTCGAAGGCCTTCAGGACGTCAGCGGAGATCCCTTCCACCGCTTCGCGGGGGACTGCGACGGATTTCATCTTCCTGTGTCCGGTCCTGAGTTCCGGCTGGACGCAGGACGTGGGGTCCTTGGGATCCTTCCCGGCGATGACGGGGAGATATTCGGTGAGTTTGGCCGGATCCATGGCCAGCAGTCCGATCTTGTCGAGCGAGTTGCCGTAATCGATAAGGCCGTACCTCGACACCCTCCCGTAGGTGGGGACTATCCCGTACGTGCCGCAGAAACTGGCGGGGCAGCATACGGATCCGCCGGTGGATACGCCGAGGGACACGTGGTCGTCCAGGACCGCGGCTGCGCATGCGGATCCCCCGGATGAGCCTCCGCAGGATCTGTCGAGATCGAAGGGGTTCTTCGGTACTTCGAAGGCCGAGTTGGCGGAGAATGTGCCGAAACCGAACTCGTCCATGTTGGTCTTCCCGACGAGTTTCCCTCCGGCCTCCTTCATTTTGGCGATGGCCGTCGCATCGAACGCCGGGCGGTATCCCTCGAGGATCCTCGATCCGGCGCAGGTCTCGAATTCCTTCGATGTGAGATTGTCTTTGGCGGAGAACAGGAATTCCGCATCGTCGGACCATTCCCCTCCGAAATCGTGGAACATGCCGTAGACGGAGTTGATCTCCTTGAGTTTGGAAAAGGTGTCCCTGTCGCTCATACCAGCTTGGGCCCCCTTATGTAGCTCTCGTAGGTCTTCATGTCTTTCAGGAGCTCCGCGGGATCTATGTCCTGCGAGGGGACGTCGTCCCTGAGCACGTCCGCAACCTCTATCGGATTGACGCCGACGCCCTCATGTCCGGGGGCATCATCCAGGAGTTCGAAGTATTCCAGGATCTCGGCGAGGTCCCTGCTGTACCTTTCCAGTTCATCATCCGTTAGATCGATGTGTGCGTTCTTTGCTACGTGCGCGACGACGGCTCTGTCCATATTGAAGACCGGCGCACCCATCGGTTGCGCCTATTATATTGTTTACTGAAAAGGGAGAGTCTTATTCCCCGTCCTTCCCGTTGTAGAATACGAGTCCGTAGAATGTGGCGAATCCGTCCTCGAAGCGGAAATCGATATCGTTGTTCTCGAGATATTCCATCAGCATGATGCCGTAGGCGCTCACGGAGCAGATCCTCTTCTCCGGGAACCTGCACTCTTTCGGATATGTGCATACGCCGCAGTAGTTGCATCCGCCGTCCGCGAGGCACATGGCGGAATATCCGCTCTCCTTCAGCAGTTCCCTGAAATCCCTCAGGAGATTCTGCAGCTCCCCGGACATCTTCCTGAGCCCGTCCTGATCTTTCATATCGACCGCAGCTCTGCGGAAGACGACGGCCGCACGGCCGTAGGATCTCACCTGTGCGATGCAGTCTCCCAGATTCCCCGTCCCGGGAGGACAGCCCCAGTTGGTCCCGTAGCATTTGCATACGTTCTGTTCGCACAGTTTTCTGCATTTCCTCGCATCGGCGAGGGTTATCTCGGGAACGGCGATCTCTCTGAATATGTAATCCGAAACGTTCCTGGCGCGTACAACCTGATTCCAAAGACCGTCGATCGGCATGA
>CAZHJV010000064.1:0-4386 GCA_964533525.1 uncultured Methanomassiliicoccales archaeon
CATGGTCATCCCTTCGGTGAATCCGTCCCATCCGGCGAAGGTGTATGTGTACTTCCCGTCGGAATCCTTGGTCGGGGTTCCGGAGGGCGCAGTGATCGTCTCGCCGTAGAGGTATGCGGACGGGACGGAGAAGTCCTCGTCGATGACGAACGTCGCATAATGGGTGTTGGTGGACAGGTCGGCCGTGAACGTCACATCGGAGGTTATCGTGAACTTCCCGTCGGCGACCTCGACGTCGTCGGTCTCCCAATCCAGCCCGGTGTACCCGACCTTCTTGAAGACGTCACGCACGGTGACCTCCTCGCCGTAGAGGTAATGGTCCGTGTACACGGTCCATCCGCCCGCTATGTAGGTGACGGCGAACCTTTCGCTGGGCGCGTAGACGTACGTAAGATTGTTCCCGGCGGTGTTGTCGGTGATGTTGAGGACACGGGCGGAGGGGGAGTCGTAACCCGTGATCTCCGGGACTTCGGGGGTCACGGAGGATCCGTAATCGGCCTTCCCGGAGAACTCCTCCCGAAGAACGTTTCCCCTGGCATCGGTGTACGATACCGTGTACCCGTACTGCACCGGGGTCTCGGTGAACACGGCGCGGAAGAACATGTCCTCGTCGTCCATGACGGTCCCGTCGGTGAGGCCCTCCCATCCGGCGAAGGCGTAGGTGTACTGTTTATCGGACTTTTTGCCCGGGACTTCGTCAGGTGCCGCGACCGTTTCGCCGTATGGAATATCGGACTCGGAACAGAACAGGGAACCGTCGTCGAACATGAAGTACACGTTATGGGTGTTCGCCACGGAATTTGCGCTGAACACCACGTCGTGCGAGGGCATGCTGTATTTCCCGTCGGTCACGGTGACGCCGTCGGCCGTCCACGGGGTCACCGTGTACCCGGTCTCGGTGTAAGCGTCGCGGATGTCCGCCTTGGTTCCGTAGAGGTAGGTCTCGGTGTCCCCATACTGCACGCCGTCCACCTCGTAGGTGACGGTGTACTCCTTGGCTGCGTAGATCCAGTAGATCACGGTGCCTTCGCCGGCGACCGTCACGGAACTCACGGCGGAATAGGAGGTGCTCCCGTCCCCTCCGACGGAAGCGATCTCCATCCTGACCGCTTCGACACCGGGGTATTCGGCAGGGGAAGGGGACACGGAATCGCCGTACACGGCCGTCCCGGTGACCGAAGGCAGGAAGGAATTGTGATATGCGTCGGAATATACGACGGTGTACTGATAGCTGCGGACGGAGGGTTCGAAGCGGGCGGTGTAGGTCACGTCGGATACGCCGGCGGTGTCGCCGGCCGTATAGCCGTCCCAGCCGGAGAATACGTAATCGTACTGAACGGTGGACTCCTTGACGGGGGTCTCCGGCAGGACTATGCTCTGTCCGTATCTGAGACAATACTCGGCGGCGACGGTTTCCCCGTCCTCGGAGAGGAACTTCACATCGATCATGATGGCGGTGTAGACCGCATTGACGGTCTGGGAATCGGAATTTTCGAGTTCGTAGGATTCCCACACCCCGGTGTAACCCTCCTTCTCCGGAACCGCCGGTGCGGTGACGGTTTCGCCGGAGAGGTAGGGGATCATCGCGGCGACGGTTCCGTCGGCGACGAAGGAGATGCGGTAGGTGGTCTGCTTCGTCCCAGTATAGGTGCTGGAATCGATCGTGAATATATGTCCCTTGAAACTGTCGAGATCTGTAATGGAAATCTCCGTTTCTCCATCTTTGAAGGTTGATATATCGAATGCATCGGAAGCAACGGTTGTCAGACCGGTTCCGAAATAGATCTTTTCAAGGGCACACCCTACGAACGCCCATGATTCGATTGTCTGAACGGAATCGGAGATTACGACAGAAGAGAGAGCGGTGCAGGAGCAGAACGCCATGTTGCCGATCGATGTGACTCCGTTTCCGATTGTCAGCGACGTGAGGGCGGTGCAGCTCATGAATGCGGACATTCCGATCGATGTGACACCGCTGCCGATAGTCAGCGACGTGAGGGCGGTGCAGTTCATGAACGCATTCTTACCGATGGAGGTTACTCCGTTCTCTATGACGATTTCCGTCAGTTTTTCCTTACTGAGATACCAGGGGGTATCCTGATAGTAGTCATTGTCCGTATTGGCGGAATAATTGTACCCGTCTCCGGTTCCTGTGAATGTGATTTTCTCGATACCGGTGCATCCGGAGAATGCGGGGCTGCTGTGCGATGCGGCCGCATTGAGGCTCATAGGCATAGTGAGGGTTTTGATCCCCGTACAGTCCTTGAACGCGCCGGCGCCGAGGGAAACGACCGTATCCGAGATAGTCACGGATTCTGCCGCAGAGAATCCTTCGAAGGCAGCGCTGCCCACCTTGGTTATGCCGGAGCCTACCACTATCGATACGGCAGAATCCTTGTACCCGGACCACGGAGCATCGGATGCGGATGCGTAATCCGCCATTGCGCCCGTACCGCTCACGGTCAGGACGCCGGAGTCAAAAGCATACGTCACACCGTCCCCGTCGGAAGCATCCGCCCCGTCGGAATCCGAGACCACGGCATAAGCGGACACCGAGACCAGTGCCAAAACGATCAGCAAAACATATTTTCCATTCACAGTCTGCACCTCTGCGAAAAAACTCTGCATGACGGAAGCCCCGTCCTGAAGAACGGGGCGGAGACAGCACGAGCCACTGAAAAACCGCATAGGCGTGCCCTGCAGGGAACCGTACCTGACGGGTGAACTGCGGAAAGCTCCATTCTGCCTGCCTCCTCGGCCGAACCGCCGATCCCGCATGTTCGGGAACCGAACGGCGGCCTCTTTTTAAAGTGAAATTAACAACGGTTTTTTGTATTTATGGATTTCCTAAAGAACCGGAAACATTGGATTGTCCAGAACTTCGGATGTCTCCGCATGCAAAAAAGTGCGGAGACCCGGCGGACCGTTTCCGGTCCGCCGGATCTCCGTTTCAAGAGGTTTCTCAGGCCTTCATGTTCTTCCACCTGACGATGCCACCGACGGCGGCCGCTATGAGAATGGCGGCACAGACCGCCGCGAGGATCATTTCTACCGCGGAGGTGTCGTTCACGTTGAGGTCCCTGACGTACATGACCGCATAGACGGAGAAGTGGTCCGTCTCGAAGGTCACGTATCCGTCGGCGTAGGTACAGTCGATCTTCTCAGCAACCTTTCCGTCGGCGATGTAGTAGACCGTGAGGCTGTCCGCGGATCTTCCTGATGCGAGTTCGTACGGGACGGTCACGGTGACCGCTCCTCCGAACTGCTTGTTGGAACCGAAGACGACCTCGTAGGCGGTGTTGTCGCCGACGATGCTCCTGACGTCCGCGGACATGGAGTCCGCGGGGATCACCACTGCGGAGTAATCCGCATCGGAGCCGGTGGCGAGGTTCCTCAGGGCGGCGTTGCTGAAGACGGCGGTGCTTCCTCCGGAGACGACCGTCATGGTGACGGACTCGTCGGCTTCGGCCGCGGCCTTCACCTCAGCGAGCTGGGTGGCGGAGAAGAGCGCATCCCCTCCGACTTCGACGGTGTATGTCTTGCCGTCGCCGCGGAGATCCACGTATTCCTTGTACTCTGCCGTGAACTTGATATCGGACGGCGAGGAGAGCTTCATTCCCTCGGTGAATCCGTTCCATCCGGCGAAGACATAGCTGTGTCCCTTGTCGGGGTTCTTGGCCGGGATTCCGGAGGGTGCGGTGATGACCTCTCCGAAGGCGAGGTCGTATCCGCAGAACTCGGATCCTTCGGAGACGAACGCCACATGGTACACGATCGGGGTGTAGACCGCATTGACGGTCCTGGACTTCAGATCTTCAAGACTGTAGGCCTCCCACGCTCCGGTGTATCCGGCCTTCTCGGTGACGGCGGGCTCCTCGACGGAGGAGTCCTTCACGGTATACGTGACATCGGTGGTCTTGGTTCCGTCCGTGAAGGTCAGGGTGTAGGTGATGATAGAGTACACGTACTCGACCGTGTTGTCCTCGGACTTCTCCGTGATGGCGATGGTCTTCGCCGCGGGGGACTTGTATCCGTCGATCAGGGGGACCTCAGGGGTCAGCGGTGAATTGTACGCCGCTGTTCCGATGAACGGATCCCGGAGGGGGGTTCCGTCGGTATCGACGTAGGTGACGGTGTACCCGTACTTGTTGGTCTCCTTGTCGAAGACGGCTTCGAAGGTCATGTCGGATGTGCCGAGAAGCATTCCCTCGGTGAATCCGTCCCACTTGGAGAAGGTGTAGGTGTACTGCACATCGGCCGCCTTCGCGGGAGTGCCGGTAGGCTTGGCGATGACGCTTCCGTAGGAGAGGTCGTCCTCCTGGAACACCTTTCCTTCGGAGACGAATGCCACGTGGTACTGGTTGACCTTCCAGACGGCCTTGAGGG
>CAZHJV010000065.1:0-4064 GCA_964533525.1 uncultured Methanomassiliicoccales archaeon
ATTGCGGAGCGTGTCTCGAAGAAAACTTCCAACAGAATTTTAAAAATAACCCCTAAAACGACCATGTTCGATCTTCGCATCGGAATACGTCGTGACGACGTCACTGCAGGGCTCTGGATGATTTGCGAAAAGTATCCGAAATTCCAAAACGGAAGGCTTCCGACCCCATTCACAGATACACCAGCAGTCCGTCGTACCTCGAACTGTACTCTGCGGTCAGACCCGTCCTTCCGGTGAACCTCGCCATCACGCCCAGTCCCTCTATGACCATCCTGCGGTTGGTCGCGATCACGTTCGCATAGCCGTTGGGTCTTATCACCAGGAACTTCCCGCTCCTGTTCACGTGCACGAAATACTTCCCGTCCGCGAAGGCGTCGCTGTACAGCGTATTCTCGTCGAGCCTCTCCACGTAATACTTCCTTCCGGCTGATCCGGAGGGCTGCGCCCCGTCGGCCGCCCGTATCTCCGGTATCCCCGGCACGCGGGGTGTGTATCCCCCTCCCGTCAGTATGCGCGGGGGGACCTCCTCCTGCTCCGGGACATCCTGCGCCGGCACCGCAACAGGCTCCTGCGTCTCCTCCGGAACCTCCTCCGACGACAGTTCGATCCCCTCGTCCTCCGGACGGTTCCCGGATTCCATGACGATCCTGCTCTGTTCCACCTGCTTCTCCAGGTCCGCCACGCGTTCCTTCAGGGACCTTATGATCTCGGCGTTCTTCGCACTGGTCTCCTCGACGGCCTTCTTATAGGTCTCATCCCGGTATTTCTCGGCGAAGACGCTCCGGAGCGTCGGCTTGTTCGCCGCCCAGATGTGTTCCTCGATCTCCGCGCGGAGCCTCTCGTCGAACTCCGCGAACGTCGCCGCGGTGATCTTCTTCAGGGGGATCGCGTAATATACGCTCGACTTCTCCGAAACGGAGCACAGCCATGCATCGTCAACCTGGACCGTTCCCACGTAATCCCGGTCCACGAACACTATCGTCCCGTCGATCTGGGACACTATGTTCGTCTTCCTCTTGTCCAATCCGAAACGGAGGATGTGGAGAGTCTTCGCCTGCTTCTCCAGGTCCTCCCCCGTGAAATTGTCCGTGAATTCCGTCCCGAACTGCTTCTGGAACTCGTAGAAATCCAGTTTCTTCTCCATGTCACTCCTCCTCCGAAGGGTTGGACATTATGAGGAACGGGATATCGTCCAGGAGATAGTAGATGTCCGCCGTCCTCTTGCATTCCTCGTTATAAACATCATCGAAGGCGGCCACCTCGACCCTCTTCCCGGCGGCCTGCACCTTCTGCATCGCGGGGACGAAGTCCCTGTCCCCGCTCACCACTATGGCCACGTCGTAATGATTCAGGAGGGCGTGTTCCAGCATCTCGCACGCCAGCGAAACGTCCACCTCCTTCTGCACCACCTTCCCCTCGTGGCAGGCGAAGCCGTCCCTCGCGATGACCCTGAACCCCTGGTCCCGGAGTTTGTTGTGCATCCGTTCCGTGGACGGGGATCCGTCCGCCGCGGGCCTCTTCCCGTCGAAGACGTACGCGCCGATGAGGTCCCTGGACCCCACGAGGATCTGCGTCAGGCGGAACAGGTCCATGGCGGTGTAGTTCTCCAGGTATCTGCACCCCTCGTAGATGTTGCGGTAGTCGATGAATACCATGACGCGGGTGTACGAATGTTCGGCGAAGAGGGTCATGCGGGGATCACTGTGCGGGGAAGGCGTTCAATATGTTTATTAGCTCCGTTTCCGATAGAACATCATGTTGCAGAACCGCTTCGGACGTGCCCCCAAGAAGGAGATGCCGGACCTCGAGGGCCTCAGCGAGGAGGAGAAGGCCGCCTTCGTGAGCGGTTCGGGCATAAAACCCCCCGAAAAGGACGGGGAAGAGACCGTCCCCAAATCCAGATTCGACAAGCTGAAGGAGAAATACAAGGATAGATCCGCGGATTACGAGAAGAAACTCTCGGAACTCAGGAAGAAGAACGGGGAACTGGCCGCGGAAAGGGATGCCGAGAAGACCAAGACGGATGAACTGAGGAAGAAGAACAGGGAACTCGAGGATAAGGTCGGGGAACTGCAGGAAACCGTCCGCGGCAGGGATGAAGATATCAGGAATCTGAAGAAGGCGGCGGCCGAAAGGAACGCCGACAGGGAGACCCCTGCCGAAAGGAACCTGCAGCAGGGACTCCGCAACGCCGAGAACAGGTACTCCGAACTGGAGCAGTCCGCCGATTACATGGACTACCTGATAGGCGAGATGGCGCTGATCATAGAGGACCTGTCCGTGCCGGAGGAACCGGAGGAGGCCCCCGCGGGACCCGAACCCGCCGGGAAGATGGTCAGGACGGGCCCGTCGGATCTGGAATCCGATCTCTTCACGGTCCCCAGGTACAAAGCGGTCCTGGCCAAGAGCGGGGAGTACATCACCTTCGAACCGGATATGAACGGCCTCGTCTCCTGCACCGACCATAAAATGACCATCCCGGCCCTGGAAAAACATCTGGGATACCGCGGACGGGAGGAGTACACCGTCTTCAGGGACGGCAGGAAACTCATCGTCCACCTGACGTGACATGTCTTTCTATGACGATCTCTGCAGCGATGCGGAGTGGGACCGCTTCCTGGAATACAGGACCGGGAACGGCCTCCGCTCCGAACGGGAAAATGCAGAACTGGAGAAGTTCGTCGGGAAACGTCTGTACCGCGGGATAACCGAAAAGATCCGTTCCGGGGAATACGCATTCCCGGCGCCCCGCAGGAAGAGCGTCAGCAAGACCGGCACCGATAAGAGACGCACCGTCTACAGCTTCGGCCGCAGGGAGAACACCGTCCTCAAGATGGCCGCATTCCTCCTCCACAGGTACGACGGGATCTTCCCGGACAACCTCTACTCCTACAGGCAGGACCTGGGGGTGAAGGAGGCCGTGCGCCGGCTCACGCTGGTGAAGGATCTCGGAAGAAAATACTGCTACAAGGCCGACATCCACGATTATTTCAACTCCGTGGACACCGGCATACTCCTCCCGGAACTGAAGGGTGCGGTGGAACCGGACGAGTACCGCCTCATATCCGGCATCCTCCTGAACCCGTACGTGAGATCGGGGAAAGAGACCGTGAGGGAGGAGAAGAAGGGGATAATGGCCGGCCTGCCCATATCCGCATTCCTGGCGAACTTCTACCTCATGGGCATGGACCGTCATTTCTCCGATCTGGGTATCTTCTACGCCAGATACGCGGACGACATCATCGTCCTCGCGGACACCCCCGAGGAGCTGCAGGAGTACAGGGAGTGCATACACTCGTATCTGAAAGGTCGGAAACTGGAGATTAACCCCCGCAAGGAACACGTGTATTCCCCGGGAGATACGATAGAGTTCCTCGGATTCGGCATATGCGGACGGAGGATCGACCTGGCGGATGCCACCGTCAGGAAGACGAAGGCGAAGATCAGGAGGGCGGCCCGCAGCATAACCAGGTGGGGGAACAGGAAGAGTATCGATCGCACCGTGCGGATGGAGGTGATGATCAGAAAGTTCGCCCGCATCTTCTACGGGGCGGAGAACGGGGAACTCTCATGGGAATACTGGTACTTCCCGACTCTGAACACCGCCGACGGCCTGAGGATCGTGGATGGGTATCTGCAGGAGAGGGTAAGGTGGATCGGCACCGGCCGCAGCAGCACGAAGAACCGCGGGGAGGTGCCGTACTCCCTCCTGAAGGAGATGGGATACGTCCCTTTGGTACATGCGTACTATGAACGCAGAAAGGGATTAATCCCCGTGGATGTTCCGGAAGACCGCAGGGAAGATGCATAAGCGTCCGCAGCGGGCAAAGCGTACCGCTTCCGGGGTCTTGCGGACGGCCGCGGTGCGTATGGTCTGGTTCTTCGAAAGCCGGGATGAATAAAGAGACTTCATTCATCCCATCTTAACGGGTCTCTTCCCTGCGCCCTTCCGTCCGGATCTGCATGAGAGGGCATTTCGATACTGAATCGGAATGGAGACGGGATCCGGCTTTGCCGGAACCCTGCCGGCACCCGACAACGGGAATAGAAATGACCCAGATGTC
>CAZHJV010000066.1:0-3920 GCA_964533525.1 uncultured Methanomassiliicoccales archaeon
GCCATATCGTATTTCTTCAACTCTATGGTGACTTATGTCATGGTGACGACCGATGCCGATACGCTGAAGAATGCCTATCTCTGGCAGGTAGGCAGTCTCGACGGGATGACATGGTCGTCAATCCCCCTTATGCTGGCGGTGACGGCGATCGGTTCCGCTTTCGTGATCCTCGCCTCCAGAAAACTCAATGTGATGTCCACGGGCGAGAACACAGCCGTAAGTCTCGGAATCGACGTCCAGAAATTCAGGACTCTGTGTCTGGCACTTATGGCAGTGATGACCGCCGCCGTCATCGCATACACGGGAATAATCGGATTCGTGGGATTGGTTGCACCGCATATCGTCAGATTGGTCATCGGTTCCGACAACAAGTTCGTGATCCCCATATCCATGGCAGTGGGGGCGTTTCTCCTGTTGCTTGCCGATTACATCGCATTCCAGCTGTCCGACATACCCGTCGGCGTGGTGATGAGCCTTATCGGCAGCCCGGTATTCTTCCTCCTCATCGCTATCCAGAGCAAAAAGTCGGGAGTGATATATTGACGGAGGAGCCGTTCGCCCTGCGCAGGGAGTACAGGGAGTCCAACCGGAGGAAGGTACTGTTCTCGATCATGCTGACATGCATCGCAGTCGGTGCATTCCTCTTCACGCTCGGTTTCGGAGTCTATGACATCTCTCTGTCCCATGCGTTGGAAGTGTTCTTCGACCATCTGAGCGGAAATATAACCGACGAAGAGGGGGACTACTACGTTTGGGATGTCAGGCTTCCGAGGGCTATGTGCGCAGCCATCACGGGTGTGGCGCTGTCGGTGGCCGGTGCGATCATGCAGAACGATTTCAGGAATCCTCTGGCGGATCCGTATACCATGGGGATATCTTCGGGAGCATTCCTCGGAGCGGTTCTCAGCATCGTGGCCGGTATTTCGATAATTCCGTTTGCGACGGATTCGACGGAGATCATGGCGAATGCATTCGTGTTCTCCCTGATCCCCACGGCGATCATCGTGGCCATGTCCAAATTCAGGAAACTGACCCCGGCGGCCATGGTCCTCACCGGTGTGGCCATAATGTTCCTGTTCAGTTCCATATGCCAGGTCCTTCTGGTCACGGCACCTTCCGAAAGTCTTGCAGATGCGTATATGTGGAGGGTCGGGGACCTCGGCAACGTAGATATGGACGATATTCCGCTGATGCTCATTCCGTGCGCGGCCATTACGCTGATGCTGTATTCCCTGGCCGGAAAACTCAATGTCATGTATGCAGGGGACAGGAGCGCACAGACGCTGGGCGAGAACGCCGGGCGGATAAGAATCGTCACGCTTGTACTCGTGTCGTTCCTTACCGCAAGCGTCGTCAGTTTCACGGGCACTATCGGATTCATCGGTCTTGTCGGGCCCCACGTGGCGAGGATATTCGTCGGTTCGGACAACAGGTATCTCATCCCCGCATCCGCCGCTTTCGGTGCCGCATTCATACTTCTGGCGGACACGGTTGCAAAGGTATCGGGCGCCAACGGTCTTCCCGTAGGTGTCATCAGTTCGATGATCGGCGGACCGCTGTTCATCTGGATACTCGTGAGGCAGAGGAAGAGCGCATGGGCGTGATCGCCGCTGCATTCCCATAAAAACGCATATAGTCGCGGAGCCATTCTGCCATCCGTTATGACGGCGACGGTCGGGGATTACATGGTCCGTAACGTCCAGTACGTTACACCGAACATGACGGTAGAAGAGGTGAAGGAGAAACTCATCAACTCCAATTTCCACGGTTTCCCCGTGGTGGAGAACGGGTACCTTCTGGGATACGTCACCGCCAAGGAACTCCTCCGCTACATGGATTCCCCCAAGGCGAAGCTTCGTTCCGTCATGAGCAGGGGTACGCTCTGCGTCATCCCCACCATGAACATCGATGACGCCATGCGCGTCCTGTTCCGTTACGGACTCAGGAACCTCCCGGTCGTGGATGACGAGAAGAGGATCGTCGGCATCATCTCCAACATCGACATCGTAAGGTCCCAGATAGAGAAATCCCGTCCCGGGAAGGTCATGAACGTCAAGAACTTCATGGAGCAGCAGAACGGCATAACGATGCGCGTCTACAACGCGGAGATCCCCATCGACCAGATGATCCCCACCCAGAAGGAGGTCTATATGGACGAGCTCATCGGCCGCCAGTACGAGATCAAGAGGGGGCTCAACGAACCCCTCATAGTCATCAAGAGGCACAACGGGTATCTCGTTGTGGACGGACACCACCGCATCATGGCCGCCCACCGCATGGGGCTCAAGATGTTCAAGTGCATCGTGCTGGAACCTAACGACATGGACGTCCCGCTGGGTCTCGAGACCACGGCGGAGAGGTGGGGCCTGCATTCCCTGGACGACGTCAGGATCATCGAGGGTTCCAAGCACCCGTTCATGGAGATCACCACCATGCTCCTGCCGAAGGAGCAGGCGGAGAACATCAACAAGATCCTGGTCGACCGCATGGACGAGGATCCCGGACCGGGGGTCCCCAGTGCGCTGAGCCCCCGCGTGACCAGGAAGATAGCCCCCAGGAAGGCTCCCGCAGGAAAGACCCAGAGTGCCGGAAAACAGAAGTCCGGCAGGGCCGGTTCTTCCGCCGCGGAACCGCCCAAGAAGTCTTCATCCAAGAAACAGGGCACGAAGTCCTGACGCACCCGTTTTTTACATCTGGGTCTTTTAAAAAATGAACCCGTCCCCGGAGGGACGGGGAGAAGTTTCAGAAGTCTTCGTCGGAAGATCCGAGCTTCGCTCTCGCGGCCTGCAGGAGCACCCTCTGCTCGGCGGAGGCGATGATCCTCTTGGTCCTGACGAAGGTGTCGGGGTTCAGGGAGATGCAGTCGATGCCCTGTTCCACGAGGAACTCGCAGAATTCGGGATAGACCGAAGGCGCCTGTCCGCAGATGCTGACGTGGTTGCCGTACTTGTGGGCCGTCTTGATGAGATGCTTGATGGCGGCCTTGACGCCCGGGTTCCTCTCGTCGAAGTAGCCCATCTTGCCGAGGATGTCGGAATCCCTGTCGCATCCCATGGTCAGCTGGGTCAGGTCGTTGGACCCGATGGAGAACCAGTCGCAGTATTTGCAGAACTCCTCTGCCATGAAGATGTTGACGGGGACCTCGGCCATGAAGTACAGCTTGAGGTCGAGTCCGCGCCTGAGTCCCACGGACTCCATCATGGCGGTGATCTGTTTGACCTCGTCGATGGTCCTGACGAAGGGCAACATGATGTTGATGTTCTTCATGCCCATCTCATCCCTGGCCTTCTTGATCGCTTTGAGTTCGCACATGAACGCCTCGCGGTAGCTGTCGGAGACGTACCTGGAACATCCCCTCCATCCGATCATGGGGTTGTCCTCGTTGGGCTCGAAGTTCGCTCCGCCCTTCATGTCGCGGTACTCGTTGGTCTTGAAGTCGCTGGTCCTGAGGGTGACGGGACGGGGGTAGAAGGCTCTGGCGACCTTGGCCACGCCGTCGGCCAGTTTGTCGATGAGTTCCTGGCTGCGTCCTTCCTGGATGACGGCGCAGGGGTGCTCTCCGATGTAGTTGGTGAACA
Source organism: uncultured Methanomassiliicoccales archaeon (assembly GCA_964533525.1). Taxonomy (GTDB): domain Archaea; phylum Thermoplasmatota; class Thermoplasmata; order Methanomassiliicoccales; family Methanomethylophilaceae; genus Methanomethylophilus. Next base: position 3,579 of record CAZHJV010000066.1, read on the forward strand.
GGAATTCGGACCTGAGGAGTCCGACACCGTCGCAGGGGAGTTTGGCGACCTCCTCCGCCTTGGCGGGCATGCTCATGTTGACCATGACCTTGGTGCCGGTGACGGGCACCTGCTCCGCGAACACGGTCTCGGAGGCCGCCGCGGGCGCGCTCTCGGAGACGACCTTCTTCTTGATCTCTCCGCGGTAGACGGTCCCGGTGGATCCGTCTACGGTTACGATCTCCCCGTTCTTCAGGGTGGAGGTGGCCTCGCCGGTACCCACGACGCAGGGGGTCCCGAGTTCCCTCGAGATGATCGCTGCGTGGCAGGTCATTCCTCCCTCGTCGGTGACGATGGCGACGG
>CAZHJV010000067.1:0-3747 GCA_964533525.1 uncultured Methanomassiliicoccales archaeon
CCATTGGATATTGCATCCAAATGATACGGATGTATTTAAAGGATGTATCATCCAACACAAACAATTTCACTGTATAACTGTGCCCCGGAGGACAAAACTGTCGTATTCCAGGTTCTCAGTGGGTATGAAACCCTTTATTACCGAACCCGCCATACCTCCCGGTATGACGAAGATTGCCCCGTCCATGCTGTCGTGCGATTTTTCCAGGCTCGGAGAGGAGCTCGCACGGATAGAGAAGAGCAGCGCCGACTGGGCGCACCTCGACGTGATGGACGGCATGTTCGTACCGAACCTCACCTTCGGAGCACCCGTGATCAAATGTGCCAGACACTGGACCGATCTCCCCTTCGATGCACACCTCATGATCGAGGATCCGGTCAGATACGTCGATGATTTCGCCAAGGCCGGATGCGACATGATCACCGTCCACACCGAGGCTGACGGGGACATCGCGGCCGCCCTCGACAGGATAAAGGACCTGGGTCTCAAAGCCGGGATCACCATGAATCCTCCCACCGACGTCCACGATTTCGATAAGTATCTCGATAAAGCGGACCTCGTCCTCATCATGACCGTCAACGCCGGATTCGGCGGACAGAAGTTCCACGAGGAGTGCATCCCCAAGATCGAATACGTAAGGGAATGGGCCGACGCCCACAACCCGAAACTGGAGATATCCGTCGACGGGGGCATCAACCGCGAGACCGGGAAACTCTGCGCCGAGGCGGGCGCCACCGTCCTGGTGGCCGGTTCCGCACTTTTCAAACTGGACGACATGGCCCCGGAGATCTCCGTCTGGAAGGACTTCGGACCGGATGCGGGGATGTAAGGTTGGGAGTAAACCTCTCCGGCCTCGCGGAACCCAGATGCGCGGAGTACGAGGAACTCCGCGGGAAGAGGGTCGCCGTCGACACCTACAACATCGTATACCAGTTCATGTCGGCCATAAGGCAGCCGGACGGATTCCCCCTCTGCGACGGCAGCGGGAGGACCACCTCCCACCTCACCGGTCTCCTGCACCGGTCCGCCGGCCTCGCCGAGACGGGGATAGAACCGATCTTCGTGTTCGACGGGAAGCCCCACCCCCTCAAACAGGCCGTCCTCGACGAGAGAAGGGAACGCAGGGAGAAGGCCGAACGGGAATGGAGGGAAGCGATCGAGAGAGGGGACCTCGGAGCCGCCCGCACCAAGGCCCAGCAGACCTCCAGGATGACGGACGAAGTGAAGAAATCCGCCAGGGAGCTGATCGGATACCTCGGTTTCCCGATAGCCGATGCGCCGTCCGACGGGGAGCAGGAGGCCGCCTACATCTGCCGCAGGGGCGGCGCATGGGCGGCCGCATCCCAGGATTACGATTCCCTGCTGTTCGGAGCGCCCGTGCTCCTCAGGAATCTGACCCTCTCCGGCAGGAGGAAGGTTCCCGGGAAGGACGTCTACCGGGAGATAAAGACGGAAGTCATCGACTCCTCCGCGTTCCTGGATTCCCTCGGCATAACCAGGGAGCAGCTGGTGGACATGTGCATCCTCATGGGGACCGACTTCGACGCCGGGATCAAAGGCATAGGTCCCAAGAAGGCCCTGAAACTGGTCAGAGAGAACGGGAGGCTGGAGAACATCCTCCCGAAGATCGGGGAGGAGATCCCGGATTACGACGAGATCCGCGCCATCTTCCTGGATTGCGAAGGTTCCGACGATTATTCCCCGGAATGCAGACCCGTCGACAGGAAAGGCGCCGTGGATATGCTCACGTCCTATGATTTCTCCGCCGACAGGGTGAACTCCGCCCTCGACCGCATCGAGGCCGCCCGCGCCGAACAGGAAAGGAAGAGGAAGCAGCGTTCCCTGGACTCCTGGTTCTGACGGCCCGGGCGGGACGGTTATCTATATAATAAGGGAGGGAATGGGCTCCTCCGAGAGCGGGACAAGACAGCTCCCGTTCAGAAGGACGAGCGATGATAAAGCCAATCCAAGGTAGTTATTCCGCCCCCAAGGTGGAGAAGGAGGTCCAGGAGGAATGGGCCTCGGAGCACGCTTACGAGAAGACGAAACAGCTCAGGGAGAACGGTCCCCGCTTCTACTTCGTGGACGGTCCCCCCTACACGACCGGATCCATCCATCTGGGCACCGCCATGAACAAGACGGTGAAGGACATCCTCATAAGATACTGGAGGATGAACGGGTACAACGTCCGCGACCAGCCCGGATTCGACATGCACGGCCTGCCCATCGAGGTGCAGGTGGAGAAGAAGATCGGGGTGCACTCGAAGAAGCAGATCGAGGATGAGATCGGCATCGACAATTTCGTCAGGACGTGCCAGGACTTCGCCAAAGGGCTCCACGCCACCATGACCGACGCCTTCAAGCAGCTCGGCGTGTGGATGGATTGGGACCACCCCTATCAGACGCTCAGACTCGATTACATGGAATCCGCATGGTGGACCGCCAAGAGGGCCTTCGACCGCGGACTCCTGAAGGACTCCAAGAGGGTCGTCACCTGGTGTCCCAGATGCGAGACCGCCCTCGCAGAGGCGGAGATCGACTACTGGGACGAGACCGACCCCTCCGTCATGGTCAGGTTCCCCCTGGCGGACGATAAGGATACCTCGCTCCTCATCTGGACCACCACCCCCTGGACCCTGCCGTCCAACATGGCCGTGGCGGTGCACCCCGACGAGACCTACGCCAAGGTCAGGATGTCCGGGGAGAAAGGCTCCGAGACCGTCGTGGTGATGAAGTGCCAGGCGGAATTCGTGATGCAGAAGGGAGGCTACGATAAGTTCGAGATCCTGGAGGAGAAGAAAGGCAAAGACCTGATCGGCACCGCCTACATCCCTCCCTTCGAGATCGGCTCCTGCCTCGAAAGGACCGAATACACCTACAAGGTCGTGGACGCGCTCTACGTCGAGAAGGACAACACCGGGCTCGTCCACACCGCCACCGGCTTCGGACCGGACGACTTCGAGACCGGGAAGAGGTACGGCATCCCTGCTTTCTGCCCCGTGGACGAGGCGGGAAGGTTCACCGACGACTTCCCCATGATGGCGGGAAGGAAGGTCAAGACCGTCAACGAGGATGTCATAAAATACCTCGACGAGAAGGGAATACTCTACAACACATCCAAGATCAAACACAGGTACGGACACTGCTGGAGGTGCAAGACCCCCATCATCTACAGGAGCACCCGCCAGTGGTTCATCAGCGTCCCCGACGTGAAGGAGACCATGATGAAGGAGATCGACCGCGTCAAGTGGACCCCCGACTGGGCCGGCGCCTCCAGGGAGAAGAACTGGGTCGAGGGCGCCCGCGACTGGTGCGTCTCGAGGCAGAGGTACTGGGGCATCCCGCTCCCGGTGTGGGAGTGCGGGTGCGGAGAGAAGAAGGTCGTCGGACAGTACTCCGAACTCAGGGACGGGGACGGGTACACCGAGGGCATGGACACCCACAGGCCGTGGATCGACAAGGTCACTTTCAAATGTCCCAGATGCGGGAAGACCATGCACAGGATCCCCGATGTCATGGACGTATGGTTCGATTCCGGAGTGGCCTCGTGGGCCGATCTCGGGTACCCTGCGAAGAAGGACGAGTTCGAGAAATGGTGGCCTCCGAAGTTCATCGTCGAGGCCCACGACCAGACGAGGGGATGGTTCTACACCCAGCTCGCGGCGGGTGTCGTCTCCTTCGACAGGGCCCCCTACGACGAGGTCATGATGCACGGATGGATGCTCGACTCCAAGGGAAGGAAGATGT
>CAZHJV010000068.1:0-3604 GCA_964533525.1 uncultured Methanomassiliicoccales archaeon
ACGGGAAACCGTACGACACCGACGTGTCCGACGAATCCGTCCGCAAAGACTGAGAAAACTCGAAACGGAATCCGAGACCGTATCCTGCCGGGGAGCCCGTTTTTCCGATGTGCCAGATATCGGAAAAAGAGGAACTTCGCCCTGCAATTACATATCTGAAAGTCAGGGTTTTTATCGCAGCGGGCCCATGTCCCGGACATATGTACGACAGGCTCGTCGAAAGTTTCAGGAAATGCCCCGTGGTCGACAGGAACGGCTATCCGTACTTCGTCCACCCCCTCACCGACGGGGTCCCCCGCATGGACCCGGAGGTGCTGAGGGAGGTCCTGGAATGGATGAAATCCGCAGGGAATTTCGACTGCGACCTGCTCATCCTGCCGGAAGCCATGGGAATCCCTCTCGGCGTCCCCCTATCCCTCGAACTCGGCATACCTTACACGGTCGTACGGAAGAAGAAATACGGACTCGAAGGAGAAGTCTCCGTCGAACAGCATACGGGATATTCCAGCTCCGTCATGTACATCGACGGAGTCCGGAAAGGGGACCGCGTCACCGTGATCGACGATGTCATAAGCACCGGAGGGACCCTCACAGCTATCATAAAGGCACTGAGGGACACGATAGGCGCGGAGATCGCAGACGTCATCGTCCCGGTGGACAAGGCCGGCGGAAGGAACACCGTGAAAAAGGAGACGGGACTGGATGTGAAGACCATGGTGGAGATCTCAGTCGGCCCCGACGGAAAGGTCCGCTGCGACCTCTGCTAACTGCAGTACTGGGTCTTTTTAAGACGGCGTCCGCCTGGGCCGCATGTGGGTCCGGACATCCTCATACTGGTCCTGTCCGCAGGCATCGTGGGATCTGCGGTGGGATGTTTCACCGGGATCGTCCCGGGGATACACGTCAATACGCTGGCAGCCCTGATGCTCGCGGCGTATCCGGCGATCGAGGAGGCCGTGTCGGGATTCGCGGAACCGGAATACGTCCCGATACTGGTGTCCTGTTGCATCATGTCCGCGTCGGCCGTCCATTCCTTCGTGGATTTCGTACCGTCGGCGTTCATAGGTGCGCCGGACGCAGACGATGCCCTGACGGTGCTCCCGGCCCACCGCCTCCTCCTGCAGGGCGAAGGGATGACGGCGGTGAGGGCGGCGGCCGTGGGCAGCGCCGTCGGCGCAGGTGCCGCACTGGCACTCGCCGTACCGATACAGTGGATCCTCCTGCAGGGGGCCTCCGATATCCTCGACCGCCTCACGCTCGGGGTCATAATCGTGACCCTCGCCGTCATCGTCCTGTCCTCCGACAGAAGACTGATTTCCTTACTGCTGGCACTTATCGCGGGAGCTCTCGGATTCGCCGTCATGGAGATGGGGATCCCCTGTTCGGGGATCATGGGCGAGAGCACCCTTCTGTTCCCCATGCTCACGGGACTGTTCGGCATCCCTCCCCTCCTGGAGGAATCCGGGGATGCGGACGTACCCGAACAGGTCGACTGGGGAGAGGACCCGGTGGGCCCCGGACCGGGACTGAAGGGAGTCCTGACGGGCTGCGTGGCAGGATGGTTCCCCGGCATAACCGCGACCGCAGGTGCGGCCCTCGCCTCCGCGGTATCCAAGGAGCGCGACCCGGCCAAGTTCATATCCCTTACATCCAGCATCGGCACCGTGACCGCCGTGTTCGCGGTGGTGACCCTCTCCGTATCCGGAAGCGGCAGATCAGGAACCTCCCTCGTGGTCAAGGAGATCATAGGGGACGGGTTGGAGGGATTCTGCTCGGAGGCTTTCGTTCTGATCCTGTTCAGCATCGCGGTGGCATCCGCAATAGGATATGCCGTCACGATCTCCGCAGGGAAGATGATGTCGAGACTGGTGGACGCGGTGCCTGCGGAACTTCTCAAAAACGCCGTACTGGCACTTATGTTCGGACTGGTCCTCGCACTCACCGGGCCGTGGGGATTGGCGGTCCTCGCCGTCTCCGCGTTCATAGGCATGCTTCCCCCGGAGCTGGGTGTGGCGAGGGTATGCCTGTCCGCATGCCTCCTGGTGCCGACGGTTCTGACGCAGATCGGATTGTCGGATTCCCTGTGCGGAGCTCTCGGGTGGCCCATATGAGTCGGATTGGACGGAAAAAGTTAGTTATAAATATGTAACAGACTCTAGGGCCGAGGGATAGGTATGACGGTAACTACCCTGGATCGTAAACATACAGCGCTCATGTTGGCGGTGGTTTTCATAGCCACTTTCATGGACGGCCTTGACGGAAGCATCGTAAGCGTTGCACTCCCGGTCATAGGAGAAGATCTGGGAGTGGATACCGCCACGAGCTCCTGGGTCACCATCATCTACCTCATGGTCCTCGCCGGGACCCTGGTGATGTTCGCCAGGATCGCCGCGGACACCGGCGTCAGGAAGGTGATGGCGGTCGGACTCGGGATATTCACCGTAAGTTCTCTCTTCTGCGGACTGTCCACGTCGTTCCCCATGATCATAGCCTGCAGGACCGTTCAGGCGGTGGGTGCGGCCATGATGGGTGCCGCCGGGCCCATGTGCTGCACGGAGCACCTGCCGAGGGAAAGACTTGCATTCGGACTGTCCGTCGTCACCATCGGTTCCTCCCTGGGTTACGCCCTGGGTCCCGCCCTCGGCGGAGCGATCGTGGAATTCGCCACCTGGCACTGGATATTCCTGATCAACATACCGATAGGGCTGATCACCGCACCGATGATGCTCAAGGCCGTGCCGAAGTCCAGCGAGAAGGGCGGAAAAGCGAGATTGGACAAGGTCGGGGTGGTGCTGCTGTTCACGGCCATAGCCCTCGGGACATTCGCGGTGGAGACCCTGTCCTACTCGGACATGAGGCTCTGGTCCGCGGTCACGGGAGCGGTCTGCATCGTATCGCTGGCACTGTTCGTGAAATGGGAGAGGAAGGTGGAGAACCCCCTGCTCCAGCTGCGCATGTTCGCACGCTGGGACTTCAGCGCCATATTCCTTTGCATGATGCTGATCAACGTCGCATACATGGGAATGATCTACCTGACCCCGTTCTTCGGAAGGACCTGCGCGGACATGAGCTCCCTGACCATCGGCCTATTCCTGCTGGAGGCCGCGGCCATAACCGGGATACTCTCCATGCCCATCTCGAAATGGTCCGACATGAAGGGAAGGAGACCGTTCTGCGTAGCCGCGGGACTGTGCACCGCATTGGCATTCGCCCTCTTCGCGGTGTTCGCGGACAGGATGACACCCCTGATCCTGTTCCTGATCATGATCCCTCAGGGACTCGGGTGGGCCTTCACCGGAGGGCCCATGGCGTCCCGTCTCGTGGAGCATGCGGGCGAGGACAGGGACATGGCGTCCTCCCTGACGAACGAGGCCTACTTCATCGGCGGCGCGGTGGGAACCGCGTTGGCGGCCATGGTGTTCACGATGTTCTCCCATTCCGACGGAGTGGGTATCGGGGATGTGTCCCGCGAGGTGTTCCTGGACGGATTCGTGCCGGCCGCGGCGACATTCGCCGGGATCGCAGTCCTGCTGACGGTGATCTCGTTTATCGTGAAGGATAAGAAAAGCGAGTGAGCGGCGGCGGGTCTTTCGGCCCGCCGCAC
>CAZHJV010000069.1:0-3538 GCA_964533525.1 uncultured Methanomassiliicoccales archaeon
TACACACATCCAATGATTATTAAATATTGTCAGGATTGGAGGTATTAATACTGCGAAAATTATTCCCTGGTTTATATACAATTCCTTAATCATTAAATAGTCTGTAACTTACTTAACACATTTATGAACAGAATAAAGGTCATCAACGAACCCTCTGAGCTGGTCCCCATGCTCAGGGCGGTCGACACCCCCATCAAGAGGGAGGTTCTCAAAGAAGTGACCTTGGAATGGAAGACCGCCGACGAGATCGAGCAGAAGTTCGGTCCCGAGGGAAGGGAGGCGACCATCTTCTTCGAGAAGATGAAGCTCGTCGAGACCCGCTGGCTTTCAACCAATGGACAGTATCCTGAGAAATCCTACCACACGTACTACACGTCCTTCAGCATCAACGCGCAGTGGCCCGTATACGAGATCAGCGACGTGCTCGCGGCCGCCATGATGTCCGAGGAGGAGTATGCGGAGATCGAGGCGAAGATCCTCGAGCAGGTAGGCACCTCCGGAAAATTCTCCGGCGATGTCGCGGAGACACTGGGTCTTTCATCCACAATGCTCAAGAGTCTCGTCCGCAGGTCCGTGAAGATGGATTACCGCGGCCACAAGATCGAGCTCATCAAAGAAGATTGAGCCACATGTCCGACATCTGGATTATGCGCATCGGGCACCGCCCCGAGAGGGACAAGCGCGTGACAACCCACGTCGCCCTCTCCTCGCGCGCCCTCGGCGCCAGAGGAATCTATGTGGATACGGAGGACCCGGTCCTCGAGGAGAACATCCGCAGCGTTGCGGGCCGTTTCGGAGGGGATTATTCCATCCAGACGGGCGTGACGTGGCAGAAGGCCACCAAGGATTTCAAAGGCAAGGTGGTCCACCTGACCATGTACGGCCAGAGGGTGGACGAGGCCCTGCCGAAGATCCCCACCGACGAGGACATCATGGTGATCGTCGGAGCGGAGAAGGTTCCCGCGGAAGTGTACCAGAGGGCCGATTTCAACGTCTCCGTCGGCAACCAGCCGCACTCGGAGATCGCCGCGCTGGCTATTTTCCTCTATCTTTACACCGGCGGGAAACACCTCTACGAGGACCGCGACGGCGAGATGACGGTTATTCCCAACGAAAGGGGGAAGACGGTTGTCAAGAAGAACGACTGACCGCATACCGACCGACGAGGAGTGCATCGCCTACCTCTGGGATGCCGGGTGCAAGAAGAGGGTCGTCGTCCACTGCGCCACCGTCAGGGCGGTGGCGGAGGAGATCGCCAAGGGGATACCCGAAGCTGACATGGACCTCGTCATCGCCGGGGCGCTCCTGCACGACATCGGCCGTTCCCGCGACCATTCCATCATGCACGCCTACATCGGTTCGAGGATCGCCCGCGACCTCGGTCTCCCGAAGGCGCTCTGCGACATCATCAGGAAGCACACGGGCGCCGGCCTCGACGACGAGGACGTGAAGGAGATGGGTCTCCCTCCCGGGGACTACATGCCGAACACCCTTGAGGAGAAGATCGTCGCGCACGCCGACAACCTCGTCAGCGACAACCGCGTCGTCCCCCACCAGCATTCGGTCGACAAACTCAGGTTCAAGGGCGCCGACCGCGGCGCCGACCGCATCGAGGTCCTGCACAGGGAGCTTTCGGGGCTGTACGGCCGCGACCTCGACCTTCTGGTCGCCGAGATGGGCGAATACCCCAAACTCAAAGGGGTCAAACCGTAAACGGCTCCGGCCGCCCCTTCGTATTCCGACATTCCTTTCCGGGATACAAAGGGGTTATATCCTTCATCGGATTTTTACAATAAGGTAATAATCATGGTAACCGAACTCAGCGAGAGCACATTCAGGGAATTCATCGGAAAGAGCGGTATCGTCGTCGTCGACTGCTGGGCCCCGTGGTGCGGCCCCTGCAGGAGGATGGGACCCGTCATCGACGAACTCGATGCCGACATGGCCGGGAAGATCGCCGTCGGGAAGCTCAACACCGACGAGAATCAGAACATCGCCGCCGAGTACGGCATCAACGCCATCCCCACCCTCCTCTTCTTCAAGGACGGCGTACAGAAGGAGCCTCTCGTCGGCCTCAGGCCCAAAGAGGACATAATCGATTACATCGGCACCCTGTGATGGAAGCATGGAAACCGACGTCGTCATAATCGGGTGCGGCCCCGCCGGGCTGCAGGCCGCGATACATGCCTCCAGGAAGAAAGTGTCAGTCCTGGTCATAGGCCGGATGGAGAACAGTTCCGCCTTCGGGATCCCCGTGGAGAATTATTTCGGCACCCCGGACAGGCAGTCGGGGACCGACCTCCTGATGAACGGCATCAGGCAGGCGAGGTCCTTCGGCTGCGAGGTGGAGGAGATGAACGTCCTCTCCGCCGAGAAGACGGAGAACGGGTTCCGCATAACGGCGGAATCCGGCGCCGTCGCGGACGCGAAGGCCGTGATCCTGGCCACGGGCGTCTCCCGCAACACCCTGGGCGTCCCCGGGGAGAAGGAATTCGGGAACGGGAAGGGCGTCAGCTACTGCGCCTCCTGCGACTGCAACTTCTACAAGGGGAAGACGGTCGCCGTGGCCGGCGGGCAGTCCGAGGCCGCCGTATCCGCGGAACTCATGACCCGTTATGCGGCCAAGGTCTACTGGATCGCCCCGTCCTTCGATGCCGACGTATCCCTCGCCGACAGGGCCGTCTCCGCCGGCGCGGAGAAGATAGAAGCATCCGTGAAGCGCATCGAGGGGGACGCCAAGGTGGAGTCCCTGCTGCTCTCCGACGGGAGGACGGTGCAGACGGACGGGATCTTCATCGAGCTCGGGGGCAGGTCCTCCGCAGATCTCGCCATGGACCTCGGCGTCATGCCGGAGATGGACGACAGCGTGAAGGTGGACAGGAACTGCGCCACCTCCGTCCCGGGAGTGTTCGCCTGCGGCGACATAACGGGAAGGCCCTGGCAGATCGGCAAGGCCGTCGGCGAGGGCGTCGTGGCTGGTTCCGCCGCCGCGGATTACGTCAGGAGGGAGTTCAGATGACCGTAGACGATCTGATCTCCAGCATGCTGAGGGACGAGGGCGGGTTCCAGAAGGCGTTCAGGAACATCCTGGACGAGGAACTGCACATGTCCCTCAACGAGTTCTGCCAGGTCTCCGGGATATCCCAGAGCACCGTCTACAAGATCCTGGAGGAACGCCGCGAACCGAACCTGCGCACCGTGAGACAGATAGTCCGCGCGCTGAGGAGGATAAGCAACAAAGGAAGCGAGAATTTCCTGGCCGTCATCGCATCCTCCGCATTCATGGAGGGTCTCCCGAGGTCCATGGACACCGTCGCCAACGGCACAGTCGGCATCCGCGAATATGCCGTCTCCACCGTCGAGGACGCCATCATAGCGGCGGTCCGCGCCGAGAGGGACGGTGCGCTCGGGGTCGTCTGCGCACCCATAGTCGGGCACACCGTGGAGAAGATCCTGTCCATCCCCGTCTATCCCGCGTTCCCGCTGGACAGCGTCATGAAGATCCTCGAGGATATCAGGATCCGTTCCTGATTTTTTA
>CAZHJV010000070.1:0-3432 GCA_964533525.1 uncultured Methanomassiliicoccales archaeon
CCCTCTGACCTCAGTCCGTTTTCCGCCGGTCCGCGATAGACTGGATTTTTATCGTTTGTCTCCATGGCGTTGCCAGTGATTATTTGCAGCTGACGGAGTTCCTGGAGACATTTTCCGAAGACATATGGTACATACCCCTGATTCTGATCGTCCTGCTGGGCATATACAGCACCATACGCCTGAAAGGCGTACAGATATGCGGACTGCGCGAGATGTTCTCCTCGGTCTTCGGCCGCGACAGGAAAGGCGGAAGGCCGTCCCCGTTCCAGGTGTTCTGCATGAGCATGGGGAACCGTATCGGCGTCGGGAACATCACGGGGCCTGTGATGGCCATAACCGTGGGAGGACCCGGTGCGATCTTCTGGATGTGGGTCTTCGCATTCCTGGGAACCGCCACGTGCCTTCTGGAGACCACCGTCGGTCAGATCTACAAGACGAAGGGCGCCGACGGCGAGACCCACGGAGGTCCGGCGTACAACATCTCCAAGGGCCTGGGACTCAGAAGGGTGTCCCTGGCCGTCGCCTTCGTCATGGTGCTCATGTACGTCCTGGGATTCGTGTCCATGGAGGTCTCGAGCATGTCGGAGGCCATCGAAGGCGCCTTCGGCTGCGGGACCCTCATCATCGCTGTGGTCCTGACCGCCCTCACCGCATACGTCATCGTGGGCGGAGTGAACCGCGTCGCGAAGCTCTCCACCGCCATCGTCCCCGCGATGGGTCTCGTCTGGCTCATCATATGCGGAATATGCATCGTCCTGTCCGACGGAGGCATCGCAAATGCGTTCTCCATGATTTTCAGCTATGCGTTCAGCGTACCTTCCGCCATCGGCGGAGGAATAGGCGCGATGCTCATAATCGGCATGAAGCGCGGAGTCCTCTCGAACGAGGCTGGTGTCGGAACCATAACCAACATCTCCTCCATGGCGCCCGTGTCGCACCCAGTGAGGCAGGGATACTCCCAGGCGCTGGGAGTCATCCTGGACACCATCGTCAGCACCCTCACGGCCCTCGTGATCCTCTCGTTCGGCTCGTTCGGGGACATATGGGCCCTCTACGGCACCGAAGGCGAGTCCGTCCCCCTGCTCCAGGCGGTCATGGGCCATTCCGTGGGAGATGCGGCGCCCTACATCGTCGCCGCGTTCCTCTTCATATTCGCGTTCACGTCGCTGATAGCGGACTATGTGATCGGGGAGAACAACCTGTCTTTCATAACGCAGTCGAAGAAGTCGCGCGTGGCGATGTGCCTGTTCCTGCTGGCGGTGGTATTCTTCTCCAGCCTCTATGCGTCGGATGCGCTGTTCGCCATCGTGGACATCCTCCTGGCGGTCTGCGGAATAATCAACTGCGCCGTGATGTTCAGACTCGGAGGCAGAGCCGTGGAGGCGTTCCGCGACTACAGGAGGCAGCGGGAGGAAGGTACGGAGATCCCGGAGTTCGGCAAATCGTGTCTGTCGGATGAGACCGGGGTCACGGAGTGGGACTGAGTCCCGCTCCGGGAGCGGTTCAGCAACGGCCGGGCGGCACCGGGCGGCCTTCCCCTAATCTATACGTCTGGCACATTGCGGCGGCGTTCATTTTTTAGGTAACACTAAATTTATTTACTAATTTAGTTATTCCTAAATTAACCGATGCCGAAAGACACGGGAGGAATCTGAAATGAAGAAGGCAATCATCTATTCCAGTACCACAGGGAACACCGAAATGATGGCTCAGGCGATCAGGGAAGGAGCGGAAGCGGCGGGATCGGAGGTCCTTTACGCCACGGGGGACACCGCCGATGCCGATCAGGCACTCGCATGCGACATCCTCATCCTCGGATCCCCCGCGATGGGAGACGAGGTGCTCGACGACCCCATGGAGGACTTCTTCTCGTCCATCGAAGGGAGGATATCCGGAAAGAGGATCGCCATCTTCGGATCCTACGACTGGGGAGACGGCCAGTGGCTCCGCGACTGGGCGGACAGGATCTCCGCTGCGGGCGCGGTCTGCATCAACGGCGGAGGACTCATGTGCAATCTCACCCCCGATGCATCCGGGCTCGCCGAATGCAGGGCACTCGGCGGATCGGCACAGTAAACGCTTCGCGGGGCCTCCCGGCCCCTTCCTCCGCGGAAGCGGAGCGGTTCCGTCAAATATTTATCCAAGCCGATATTCCGCTGTTTTACTTGGCCGGCGTATAATCGAAGCTTTTGTTTTTCAAAGGCGGATACAGGGGCTTTCACAATTGGAGTATTGACTATGGGTGATCTCAGATTGCCGATGAGTTTCAAAGAGGGACTCCTCTTCGGCGGCATAATAGCATTCCTGTCCTGCCTTATCATAGGCGGATACAACATATGGGACCAAAAATCGTTCGATTCGATATCGGATTACCTCGTGACGGTATTCAAGAGCCTGCCGCTGGTGTGGCTCTTCGCATTCATCGTCTCGAACACCTACGCGATGTATATCTCCAACAGGATCGTGCGCTGCTTCATCAAACCCGGAGACAGCATTAACGTCGCGATATGCTACAACCTCATACCCTGTTCCCTGATAATGGCCGTGTCTATGAGTTTCTTCGGCCCTCTGGCGGGAATGATCGTCGGAGGAAATGCGAATCTGTCCGTCGCGGCCGACGTATGGACGGGGATCGTGGTGAGGAATTTCGCCATCGCGTTCTGGGTGGAGATGCTGATAGCCCAGCCCGCCGCCAGGGCAGTGATGAAGCATATTCATACCCGCAAGATCCCCAATGTGGAGACCGCGTAATGAAGTGTGACACTGCATCCGCCAGCATAGAATCAGATAAAATCCATCCCGTGCCTCTATGAGGTATATGGAAACAAGGGGTTACTAAAGGTTTTTTGGGTCCCGTTAGGGACCCTCACCCCATCAAAACGGAAAAAGTGTCGTCCACGGCGGACATTGCCTTGTGCAGTTTGCGTGGATCCGCTTTGATGTAGGCGTTGATCGTGGTGTTCACCGAGGAGTGACGCATCATACGTCTGGTGGTGTCGAGTTCCACCCCTGCGTCGACCATCGTCATGCAGTACAACCGGCGAAGGCTGTGCAGTGTCCAGATTACACCGGTCTTATCCCTGAGACGAAGAGCGATTATGGTAAGAACAGAGGGAGAAAGACGTTTTCCCGTATGCTTCTCATAGGGGTTGATGAGCAAATAGCCTTCGGATCTGTCGCCGAATTTCGAAAGGATCTCCTGTCTCCATTTCAGGTATGTGGGGAGAACTTTGGCAACAAGACCGCTCATTTCCATCTCGATGATCTTCCCGCTCGACACACCCTTTCCGGTGACGGTAAGTGAGTTCCCCGAAATATCGTCCAGCCGGACAGAGGCCAATTCGGTGCGACGGAGACCCATCGTACCGCCCAATGCAAGAATCATTTTTTCAAGAGGACTGGCCGCTTCAAAAAGGATCTTGAAATCGCGGG
>CAZHJV010000071.1:0-3268 GCA_964533525.1 uncultured Methanomassiliicoccales archaeon
GGCATGGGCGCTGATGAAGATCTCCGGCAGCAACTGGGAGTGGACCGCGGCGACAGGCGCCGCCGTCGCCGTCCTCCTGACGGTGATGAGCGTCACGATGGCGTACACCGTCCCCCGTTTCAGGAAGATCCAGTGGCTCACCGACGGGATAAACCGCGCGGTGAGGGAGAACCTCGACGGGATCCGCGTGATCCGCGCATACAACGCGGAGGAGTACCAGCAGAGGAAATTCGACAGGGCGAACGGGGACCTCCTGAGGAACAACGTCGCCACGGCCCACGCCATGGCGCCGATGCATCCGATCATATCCTCCCTGAACAACTTCCTGACGCTGGCCATCTACTGGATAGGCGCGGGGCTCATAGCCGCCGCGGGGGACACCGACGGTAAGATGCTGCTGTTCTCCGACATGATCGTATTCTCGTCGTATGCGATGCAGGTGATCTCGGCGTTCCTGCTGTCCGTCGGCATCATAAGGGGATTCCCCAGGGCAATGGTGGCGGCCGGGCGCGTGGAGGAGGTCATAGACACCGAACCCTCCGTGAAGGACGGGGATTTCGGCGGGGAGACGGAGAGGAAGGGCGAGGTGGAGTTCAGGGACGTCTCCTTCTCCTACCCCGGGTCCGGGAGGAACGCCGTCGATAAGGTGAGTTTCAGCATCGGAAAGGGACAGACCCTGGCTATAATAGGTCCCACCGGCAGCGGGAAGAGCGCCCTCGCGGACCTCATACCCAGATTCAGGGATGCGACGGAGGGGCAGGTCCTGGTGGACGGCGTCGACGTCCGCGAGTACAGGCAGAAGGACCTCAGGAGGAAGATAGGATACGTGCCGCAGAACGCGGTCCTGTTCTCCGGGACCGTGGGGTACAACGTCAATTACGGCGACACCGCCAGGGACAGGACGGAGGCGGACATCCGGAAGGCCCTGGACATCGCCCAGGGCTCCGATTTCGTCGGGAACATGGACGGAGGGCTCGAAGGACACGTGTCCCAGCACGGCAGGAACGTGTCCGGGGGACAGAAGCAGAGGCTCTGCATCGCGAGGGCCGTGTGCAGGGATCCGGAGATCCTGATCTTCGACGATTCCTTCTCCGCGCTGGACTTCCGCACGGACCTGGCACTGCGCAGGGCCCTGGAAAGGGAGACCGCGGGCACCACGAAGATCGTCGTCGCCCAGAGGATCGGGACGGTGAAGGACGCCGACCGCATAATCGTCCTCGACGGAGGGAAAAAAGTGGGCGACGGGACCCACGCCGAACTCATGGAGAACTGTCCCCTGTACAGGGAGATCGCGATGTCCCAGACGGAAGAGGAGGGAGCCGCATGAGCCCTCCCGGACCGCCCGGCAAAGGCCCCAGATGGGCCGGGGGCGAGAAGCCGAAGAACATGAGGGGGACGATGGTCCGCCTCGGACGCTACATCGGGAAGTACAGACGCGACATCATCCTGGGGACCGTGTTCTCCGTGACCGCGGCGGTGCTCACGCTCATCGGACCGCAGTATCTGGCACAGATAACGGACACCGTCTCGGAGTCGGTCCTCGGCGGGACGTCCCTCGACCTCGGCAGGATAAGGGACATCTGTCTCCTCCTGGTCCTGATCTACTCCGCGGGGGTGGCGCTCTCCGCATGCCAGGATTATCTGATCTCCGCCTCCTCGGAGAAGATCGCCGCCGTCATGCGCGACGACCTCTCCCGGAAGATAAACCGCGTCCCCCTGGAATACTACGACGGCAGCAGCACCGGCGACATAATGAGCCGCCTGACCAACGACGCCGACACCGTCGGGAACTCCTGCAGCGAAAGCATAGCCATGTTCATCTCGTCGGTTACCATGGCCGCCGGATCCGCCGTCATGATGGTCTACACCTGCCCCTCGCTCGCGGCGGTCGCCGTCCTCCCGACGGCGGCGGGATTCGTCCTCATGTACATACTGATCAAGAAGTCCCAGAGGTACTACAGGAGGCAGCAGGCGGACCTGGGCGCCATGAACGGGCTCGTGGAGGAGGTCTACTACGGCCACGACATCGTGAGGGCCTACGGAGGGGAGGAGGGTTCCGCCCGGAAGTTCGCGGAGATCAACGAACGCCTCCGCTCGAGCGCGTTCCGCGCCCGCTACATAACGAACCTCATGCCGCAGATCCTGAACCTCATAAGCAACATGGGCTACGTGACCGTCTGCATATTCGGTTCCATGATGGTCATCGACGGCAGCATAGGGTACGGGATCATCGTGGCGTTCATAGTGTACGTGAACCAGTTCACGAGGCCGATCCTCATGATCTCCGAGTCCCTGACCTCCATGCAGTCGGTGGCCGCCGCCTCCGAACGCGTGTTCGAATTCCTGGATGCGCCGGAGATGAGGGAAGGAGGTCATACACGGCCTCTCCCTGAAGGCGGAACCGGGGCAGAAGGTGGCCATCGTGGGACCCACGGGCGCCGGGAAGACCACCGTTGTGAACCTCCTCATGAGGTTCTACGAGGCCGGCGGAGGGGAGATCCTCATCGACGGGATACCGGTGTCGTCGATGACCAGGACGCAGGTCCACGGGCTGTTCGGCATGGTGCTGCAGGACAACTGGCTCTTCGAGGGGACGGTGACGGAGAACATCGCCTACACGGAGAAGGGTGCCTCGGAGGAGGACGTGCGCCGGGCCTGCGGGGCGGCCGGGATCGACGGTTTCATCGAGAGCCTCCCGGACGGGTACGGGACGGTGCTGACGGACGGTACGGGGCTGTCGGCGGGGCAGAGGCAGCAGATCGCCATCGCGAGGGCGATGGTGAGGGATGCGCCGCTCCTGATCCTCGACGAGGCCACGAGCTCCGTGGACACGGTGACCGAGAAGCACATACAGAAGGCGATGGACACCCTGATGAAGGGCAGGACGTCGTTTATCATCGCCCACAGGCTGTCCACCGTGAGGAACGCGGACCTGATCCTCGTCATGAGGGACGGGAACATCTGCGAGAGGGGGACGCATGCGGAACTGATGGGACTCGGCGGATTCTACAGGGAACTGTACGACAGCCAGTTCGAAGGATGCGATTGAGAATCTGTATGAAAAAACCGCTGGATCCGCGTAAGCCGGATTTTGTGTGGGTTAAGGGTTTTGAGGTGCAGTTCAGTAGTGGATGCACGTTAAACATTGCATAGTCTATATAAAAAACATTGTCCTCAAATTGGACATATAAGGAATAACATTTAAATATGATATGATGAACCAGCCATCCTTTTAAAGGTTATCCCATACATATTCTGTAACGGACAT
>CAZHJV010000072.1:0-3262 GCA_964533525.1 uncultured Methanomassiliicoccales archaeon
CGTTCCCCAGCTCCGCCCCCTTCAGGTACAGCGCAAACGCCTTCTCCTCATTCCTGGGAACCAATCTCCCCTGGAAATACACGTCCGCCAGCAGCGCCACCGACGGCATGAACCCCCTGTCCGCCGCCTTCTGCAGACACTCCGCCATCTTCCCGAAATCTCTGGGGGTCCCGATCCCGTCCCTGTACATCAGTCCCAGCTGATGCATCGCGTTCGGGTATCCCTTCTCCGCCGATCTCCCGAACCACGAGAAAGCCTCCTTCCTCTCCCCGTCCGTCCACGCGGTCTTCAGGAGATAATCGGCGCACCGGAACATGTTGATGGGTTCCCCTTCCTCCGCCATCCTCCGGAAGATCTCCTTTATCTTCTCCCCCAGCTCGTCCCTCCCCTGTCCCAGGGAGGATATCTTCACCCTTGCATCATTATTCCCTTTATCCGCCGCGGACCGGTACAGGCTCACCGCCTCCTCCGTCTCACCCTCCTCCATGAGGATGTCCGCGTACGCCACCTGTCCCAGGGTATGTCCCTGGTCCGAGGCCCTCTTCATCCATTCTTTGTACAGAGAAAGATCCTTCCCGAACCCGGTCCCGTCCCTGTACATGGCCGCCAGTTCGTACTGGGACTCCGCCACGCCCGCCTCCGCCAGATCCTTCACTATCTCCGGCGACGACGACATCTTGTTCTGGTATTCGGCGCAGACGTCCCTGGCCTTCCCGTCCTTCGCGATCCTCCCGTTCTCGATCCATATGCAGCGGGTGCACATCTCCTCCATGTCCCTGACGGAATGGGACACGAACACCACGGTCTTCCCGCTCTTCGCCAGTTTCCTGAAGTGTTCCTTCGCCTTCGCCGTGAACGCCGCGTCCCCCACGCTGAGGATCTCGTCCACCAGCATGATGTCCGATTCCACGTTCATCATCACAGAGAACGCCAGCCTCCCGGACATCCCCGAGGAGTAGGTCCTGACGGGATTGTCTATGTACTTCGATATGCCGGAGTATTCTATTATCTTCCCTATCCTGGAATCCATCTCCGCCCGGGAGAAGCCGTACAGCTCCCCCTTGAGGTAGATGTTCTCCCTTCCGGACATGTCCGGGTGGAATCCCATCCCGAGTTCCAGGATCGACGCGATCCTCCCGGACCTCTCCACGGTGCCGGAGTCCGGCTCCATTATCCTGGCTATTATGGAGAGCAGGGTGCTCTTCCCGCTGCCGTTCCTCCCCAGGATGCCCAGGACCTCCCCTTTGCGGATGTCCAGCGAGATATCGTCCAGAACTACGTTTTCCACGGTCTTCACGGGGGTCCTGCCGAGGATGCCCCTCCTCCCCTCGGGATCCTGCGTTTCGATCCTGAAACTCTTCCTGACGTTCCTTATCTCGACGGCGTTCTTCGGGTCCATGGGATCACAGCCTCTCGGCGAACCCGCGCCTGAGCCTGCGGAACACGGCGAGGCCCAGGACGAGGGTTATCACGGGCAGTACGGCGCACATCAGCAGTATCTTCATTTCGGGGATCTCCCCGAAGTAGACTGCGCTGTGGAGCGCCTCGATGTAATAGGTGAAGGGGTTCACCCATATGATGTTTCCCAGCAGTCCGGTTGCGTCGGCCGTGATGAAGTACATGGGGGTCATGAAGAAGAACACCATTGTTAGGGAACCCAGGATGTACTGCACGTCGCGGACGTAGACGGTGAGGGAGGAGAACAGGAAGACGTATCCTGTGGTGAAGGCGGCCATCAGGATGAGTATGACGGGGAGCATCAGGAGGGACACGGGGTCCAGGGGGTAGCCGGAGACGGCTATGATGACGAGGACGGCGATGTAGCCCAGCAGCATGGTTATGAAACCGCTGATGACGTGGGCGAGGACCAGGATCTCCCGGGGGAAGTACATCTTCTTGACCATGCCGGCGTTGGAGGTGACGGCGCCGGCGCCGCCGGCGAGGTTGGAGGTCATGAACGTGAACGGGAAGATGCCGGAGGCGAGATAGACCCAGAAGTCCGGGATGGGGGACGTCCTGATCCCCGTGAAGGCCACGTAGTATACCGCGAGCATCGCCAGGGGCGTGATGAAGTGCCACGCGAAGCCCAGGGCGGAGTTCCTGTAGCGTCCGAAGAGGTTTTTGGCCACCAGGGACCTGAGGATGTTCCGGGATGCGTGGATCTCGCGGATGTCCTTCCCTATGTTCCCGTTGCGAGACATTGCGTATCGGTGCTGGTAGAGGGTACTCGTATTAAAAGGGTGCAACGGGGGAGCGGGTTTCGGGGGAGATAACGGAAATTGGGTTATTTAACGGGATGTGTTACCTCCATGGATTGGGAACAGTCCCGTGGGGGAGGGGGCGGAGCCCCTCCGGACCCAGAGGGCCCCGGAAGGAGGCCCCCTGTCGCAGAACTCTCCCGTCTGTCTTTATTTCGCATATGTGCCAGTATGGAATAGATCGAGTGTCGGCAGCATATTTTCATCGAGGTATGCAGCTCAGTTAACTATAAGTGGGGGGGGGGTTTACGGCCATCATGGAAACATCACTCATCAGGAAGATAATTCCGTTTGCCTTCTTCGCAGTCTGTGTGTTCGCCCCATTGATCCTGATAAGCGTTCTGAGTTATCTCGGAATGGATACCGTTGATTCCTGCATATACGGGTTGTTCGCCATGATGATTTTCGGGGCGATCGCCCTGTTTCTTTGGTCGCGTCTGCTTGATGGTTTCGGCTTCGGCATGTGCATTATAGTTTTCGCATTGCAGTGTATCGTCCTGTATTTCACGATGGAACCTCTCGGGAATTCCGTCTGGGTCATCGTGGCTACGCAGGCAGGGGCTGTTCTCGGTTCCGGCATCATACCCGTGTTCTTCGGGATAATCGAAATCGATCTGGATTTCTGAATCGGTGTCCGGTGCATCGTATTTGAATGTTGACAATCTTCGGCAATTGATTGGAATCGCCCAATGTGACGAAATATATGTTATTCTGCGGAGTGCGGAACACCGTATGTTCCAGAAGTTCCGGAACATGTGTTCTCCAAGGGCCGGGAACAGTCTTGTGGGAGGGGCGGAGCCCCTTCGGGTCCGGAGGGCCCCGGGAGACCGTCCTAGATCAATGTGCCAGATTCCGGAAACAGCACTGTTTTCACAGATTCCGGGAGCTGACCGGCCCAGGTCATTCATATTGATATTCTGCGAGCGTCTGAAAGTTGGAGTTAATTCCCTTTTCAGGGCGGCCGGCACACGATACCAACATATACCCAATACCCGTTTACTTCC
>CAZHJV010000073.1:0-2728 GCA_964533525.1 uncultured Methanomassiliicoccales archaeon
ATGTGAAGCACGGGTGTTACATCTACGGGAGCGGCCTGAAGGGCGAAGCGAGGCCCGATCTGTTCAGGAAGAGGCTCGGGGAGACGGAGGTGACCGTCAAGAACCATAACACCAGAGCCGTCGATATGCTGGACATGGATGATGACATGGACAGTCTCGGAGGGCTCAATGCGGCCGTGGAGGCCGTGAGGGGGACGAAACCCGTCTCGTTCATGGGCGATTCGTCCGATACCCGCAATCTCAAGCTGAGGACGGCCGCGGAGGAGATAAGGTTCGTCTACCGCAGCAAGGTGGACAATCCCAAATGGCTCGAAGGTCTGAAGAGGCACGGGTTCGCAGGGGCGAAGGAACTGTCCAAATTGTTCGTGTTCACCCTCGGATGGTCCGCCACATCGGGGATCGCTGACGGGAGGATGTATCAGGATCTGGCGGAACGTTTCGTCCTTGATGAGGAGACCCGCGAGTGGATCAAGGATGAGAATCCGTACGCTATGACGGAGATGCTGAAGAGATTGGACGAAGCCATGGAAAGAGGTTTCTGGGACGCTTCCGACGGGATGAAAGAGAGGCTGAAAGAAGTCTACATGGAGTTCGAGGAAAGGATCGAAGAGCTTACCGACAGATGATGTGCCAGATAGGCATATCCTGCCGGATGGGACAGAAGGCGGAAGCGGTCCGTTCCTTCCTTTCGGAACGGGCGGACCGCTTCCAAAATGTTTTCAGATCTTCCTGTTGCGTATGAGGTACAGGTTGATCAGGAAGAACGCCGCCGCGAACAGTGCAAGAACGCCGAGCGCCCAATATGGGAAGGCGTAGACGTCGAGGGTGGCGGCCCTTATGCAGACGCTCGCCTCGGTGAGCGGGAGCAGGTACAGCAGTCCCTGGACGAATCCCGGCAGCGCCGCGACGGAGAAGAACGTGCCGCAGAGGAACGTCATCGGGGTGATGACGAGGCTGCTGAAGGTTGACATGGACTGATGGGATTTTACCATGAGCGCCGCGGTCTCCCCGAGGAGGGAGAACGTGAAACACGCCATTAGGACCGATATGACCAGAAGGGGCGTGAGGTTCATGTACGACGGTTCGAGGACGTATCCTATGATGAACATCAGGCTGCAGCTCAGAAGACTCCTGCACATACCCAGTGCCGTCTTTCCGATGATTATCGCCGAGTCGCTCAAGGGACACATCATCATCTCGTCGAAACTCCTGTAATAGAGTCTCTGCACGTTCATCCTGGTGGATGTGGACGAGAACGAGGACGACAGGGAGGTCAGGGCTATGATTCCGGGGATGACGAAGTCGAGATACGGGATCACGTGTCCCTCGATCTCCACGTCCCCCGCCTTCAGACCGTAACCGAAGGCCAGAAGGTACAGTATCGGGAGCATGAGACTCGATATCAGGATGTTGCGGATGTTGTGTCTCATGAAACGGATGTCACACCATGCGACGGCATACGCCTCGGTGAAGAACGACATTCACATCATCCCCTTGGAGGCGCCGTTTCCGTTCTGCCCCACCATGAATCCGTTGTCGCCGATCCTGTTTCCCGTCATCTCCACAAAGGCATCCTCGAGATTCGTCCTCCTGACGGTGACGGTGTGGGTGTCGTCGAGGGTCTTGGCGAACGCATCCGCTTCGGCCCTGCTGCCGAAATACTTGTACTGGGTCTTACGGTCGGGACCGAAATATTCCACGGTGGCGACCCCTATCCTGCGGGCGAGTTCCTCGGGTGTGCCTTCGGCGATGATCCTCCCCTTATCGATGAAACCGACCCTTTCGCAGAGGGATTCCGCCTCCTCGATGTAATGAGTCGTCAGGAAGATGGTCATACCGTCGTCGTTGAGTTTCCTGAGGAGGTCCCAGAGTCCTCTCCTCGCCTGGATGTCGAGGCCGACGGTGGGTTCGTCCAGGAACAGGAGCTTGGGTTTGTGCACGAGAGCGCAGACGATCGCGACCCTCTTCTTCCATCCGCCCGATAGTTTGTCCACTTTGTAATTGTAGTATTCCCCGAGACCGATGTACTCGGCCAGCTGTTCGATTCTTTCCTTGCGTTCGGCCTTCGGGATCTGCTGATAGAGGGCATGGGACATCATATTCTCCCACACCGTGAGATCCTTGTCGAGGGAGATGTGCTGCTGGATCACGCCGATGGCGGCTTTCGCAGGCCTCGGTTCTTTGAGGATATCGTGTCCGTTTATGCAGACTGTTCCCTCATCGAACCCCGTGAGTGTACTGAGGACCCTGACGGTCGTCGTTTTGCCGGCACCGTTGGGGCCGAGGAAAGCGTACATCTCTCCTCTTTTCACTTTCATATCTATGCCGTCTATGGCGGTCTTGCCGCCGTAACGTTTGACGAGACCGTCTACCGCGATTATACAGTCATCTTCCGTCAGATCGCTCACCTTATATCATGTTGGATTATACATCCCAGATATAAATCGGTACCTAGGACCGATCGCGGTTTTACTGCGGAAAAGATGTCTTTTCGAAGCCGGAGTTCAGCTCTCAAAGGTCTCGGTGCGGACCTTCGGGATCTTCCCCCAGAACGCCATGGCGGTGAGGATCACCTTCCCGGACATGCCGAGATAATACTTCCTTTCGTGTATCTGGCACATTGCGGAATCCAAAGAGGGATCTAGTTCCTTCTCGCTGTCGGTCCTCTTAAGTTCGACGATGATGTTCGGGTTTCCGGAGACCTTGGAAGTGAGAAGGATGTCGATCC
>CAZHJV010000074.1:0-2328 GCA_964533525.1 uncultured Methanomassiliicoccales archaeon
CGCCTCGGCGCGGTCCATGTCGATCACGTCATACGTCCTGCGGCTCCCCTTCACGGTGCCGCCGGGACCGACGTTCACGGCGTTGAAGCACACCATGCACGAGCCCCTCTCCCTCTGGATGCGGACGCATTCCTCCAGAAGATCCGGGGAGGGCGCATCGTCGACGTCGCAGAACCAGATGAATCTCCCCGAGGCGTTCCTCAGGCCGGCGTTGCGGGCCCCGGCGAGGTGCATGCCGTCCGTCTGCTCCACCACCCTGCATCCGGGGAAGCCGGATGCGGCCTCCTCCGCCTTCTCCAGGGAGCCGTCGGTGCTGCCGACGTCCACGCACAGCAGCGTCTCGAAATCGCGGAACGTCTGCGCTTTCAGAAAACCCACGCAGCCGTCGATGTACTCCGCGCCGTTGTATATCGGCACGACCACTGACACCGTCGGAGTCCCGGACATCTGTTAATCCCCGTCGATTGGGATGAGGGAGGTTGTATATGGCGGTACCCCTGAACGGGACGGGGCATCCGGCCATGGAAAAAGCGCCCGGAGGGCCCGCGGAGGCCCTCCGGAAAGATTTCAGGCGGAAGGTTCGGTGTACTTCCTGATGTAACCGTAGTCCATCATGTGCTTGGTGAGCTTCCTGGACCTTCCGATGATCTCGGCGGCCCTGTCGTGCTCCTCCTTGTAGGAGGTCTTGATGCGCGCGACGCCCTGCTCTATGGCCTTCATGGCGACGGCGGCCGCCTCCCTCGGGAAGACCTCCTCCTCGGACATGTCGGGGATGATGTACTCCTCGGTGAGTCCCTTCTCCTCGGCGCATCTGGCGAGCTCGGTGGCGGCCGCGATGCACATCTCGTCGGTGATGGTCTTGGCCCTCACGTCGAGCACGCCGCGGAAGATGGCGGGGAATCCCATGGAGTTGTTGACCTGGTTGGGGAAGTCGGACCTGCCGGTGGCGAACACCTTGCACCCGTGCTCCTTGGCCTCCCAGGGCCAGATCTCGGGGACGGGGTTGGCGGTGGCGAAGACGACGGGGTCGTCGGCCATGAGGTCGATGTACTCGGCGGGGATGGTCCCGGGCCCGGGCTTGGATGCGGCGATGAGGAGGTCCGCACCCTTCATGGCCTCCTTGAGACCTCCGGTCTTGCCGGCGCCGTTGGTCTTCTCGGCGATCTGCTTCTTCAGCCTGTAGGCGTCGGTGAGGTCGTCCCTGGACTGGTTGAGGATGCCCTTGGAGTCGCACATGCAGAGGTGCTCGGGCTTGAAACCGGTGGCCAGCAGGAGCCTCGCGATGGCGAGGGATGCAGCGCCAGCGCCCACGATGGTGACGTTGGCGTCCTGGAAGCTCTTGCCGACGAGTTTCATGGCGTTGATGGCCCCGGCGACCTCCACGGTGGCGGTACCCTGCTGGTCGTCGTGCCACACGGGGATCTTGCAGTCGGCCCTCAGCTCGTCGAGGATGTCGAAGCACTTGGGGTTGGAGATGTCCTCGAGGTTGATCCCGCCGAAGGAGGGGGCGATGAGCCTCACGGTCTCGATGATCTTCTCGGGATCCTTCGTGTCGAGGCAGATTGGGACGCAGTCCACGCCTCCGAGGTACTTGAACAGCATGGCCTTGCCTTCCATGACAGGCATGGCGGCCTCGGGTCCGATGTCCCCGAGACCCAGCACGCGGGTTCCGTCGGATACGACGGCGACGGTGTTCCACTTGCAGGTGTGCTCGTAGACCATGTCGGGATTCTGCGCGATGTCCTTGCAGGGCTCCGCGACACCGGGAGAGTACCAGATGGAGAAGTCGTCGAAGGACCTGATGCATGCCTTGGGGACGATCTCGATCTTGCCGCCGTAGTACTTGTGCATGATCATGGCGTCCTTTCCCGGCTTCTTGGCGAGTTCGAGGCGCTCCTCCACCGTGAGTTCCTTCTCCGGCTCCTTCTTCTTGGAGTCCTCGCAGAGCTTGTCGATACCGCTGTCCATCTTGTCAACGGTCTTGTCCACCATGTTCTTGAATTTCTCTCCGATTCCCATTTCGAATCACCTTTTCTACGAATTTCGTAAGAAAACCTTCGAAGTTTCTGAAACACAGGTAGAAATTCCCTCTTATTAATACTATTACTTGAGGGGTACCGTCAATGTATCCTTCCCAGCGGATACGTTTTCCGCCGAAATCGTATCGGAATATCGCTGCGCACGATGTGCCAGCAGCGGAAATCCATCTAAAAACACCTCATACTTCTATTGTTTCGGTGCAGACTTTCGGAACCTTGCCCCAGAACGCCATTGCGGTGAGGATCACCTTTCCGGACATGCCGAGATAATACTTCCTTTCGTGTATCT
>CAZHJV010000075.1:0-2281 GCA_964533525.1 uncultured Methanomassiliicoccales archaeon
TCATCTCGTCAGGTCGGCGAGACGGAAATCCAGGACCTTATGCAGATCGGCGAAATCCATCTCGATCTGCAGCCCCACCTTCCCGCCGCTGAAGAATATCCTCCCGCGTTTCTCCGCGGAGGAATCCACGGCGGTGCGGAGCTGCTTCCGCATACCCAGAGGAGAACATCCTCCGTGGACGTAACCCGTCTCCGGAAGCAGTTCCTTCGACTTCAGCATCTCCACGGACTTCTCGCCGAAGCAGGCGGCGGCCTTCTTCAGGTCCAACTCCTTCTCCACAGGTACGACGAACACATACAGGCGGTCGGACTTCCCCCGGACCACTAGCGTCTTGAAGGCGTCCTCCGGGTCCTCCCCCAATGCCGCAGCCACGTCGGTCCCGGATACGGCCCCGGAGGACGTGTAGTCGTGCACGGCGTACTTTATCCCCGCCCTGTCCAGGATCCTCATGGGATTCGTCTTGTCCATACCCCGTCCAGGGGCGCGGATGTATTCATAGTTTGACCCGAAGATCGGGGCCCACCAAAAGATATATTTTCAATCGGAACCTCTCGAAGGACGGTGTCATCAATGGCCTCTGAGGGATTCGACGGAGACAAATATGCCAGGCTTCAGGCGGACGAGATAAGGAACAGACTCGGAAAATTCGGAGGCAAGCTGTACATGGAGATCGGAGGGAAGATCTTCGACGACTACCATGCGGCGAGGGTCCTCCCCGGATTCAAACCCGACAGCAAGATCCGCATGCTCGCCACCATGAAAGACGAACTGGAGGCCGTTATCTGCGTCAACTGCAATGACATCGAGAAGAGCAAGGTCAGAGGGGACATAGGCATCACCTACGACCTCGAAGCCCTCCGTATGGTCGACCTCTACCGCAGCTACGGGATCAAGGCGGACAACATCGTCCTCACCATGTACACCGGACAGCCCGCGGCCGACTCCTTCGTGAGGCTCCTGAAGGAGAGGGATATCAAGGTGAGTCTCCACCGTCCCATCCCCGGATACCCCACCAACACCGCGCTCATCGTCAGCGACGAAGGCTACGGCAGGAACGACTACGTCACCACGGACATGCCTATTGTCCTCGTCACCGGACCCGGCCCCGGAAGCGGCAAGATGGCCGTCTGCCTGTCCCAGATCTACAACGAAGGCAGGAAGGGTATCAAATCCGGATATGCGAAGTTCGAGACTTTCCCGGTATGGAGTCTTCCCCTCAACCACCCCGTCAACCTCGCCTACGAGGCGGCCACCGCCGACCTCGGCGATGTCAACATGATCGACCCGTTCCATATGGAGGCCTACGGGAAGAGCGCCATCAACTACAACCGCGACGTGGAGACGTTCCCGGTCCTCAAGACCATCCTCGACGGAGTCATGGGACAGTCCCCCTACAAGTCCCCCACCGACATGGGCGTCAACACCGTCGGATTCTGCATCTCCGATGACGACGCCGTGCGCGAAGCGTCCAAGAGGGAGATCGTGAGGAGATACTTCCGCGTGGCGTGCGACCACCTGGACGGCAAGGTCCCGGCGGAAGTGGTGTCCAGGGTGGACCTCCTGATGAAGAAGGCGGAGACCGCTCCGGAGAACTTCCTCCTGTACAGGGAGGTCAGGAAGCAGGCCGAGGGCGCCGCAGGGCCCGTCGCGGGGATAGAACTGCCCGACGGAACCGTGGTCACAGGAAAGGCCACCGGGAACCTCAGCGCGGTATCGGCGGTGATCCTGAATGCGATCAAGGTGATAGCCGCCGTGGACGGGAACTTCAACCCCATACCGCCGGAGGCGCTGAAACAGGTGGAGATCCTCAGGACGGAGATCCTCGGCAGCGACACGAAACTGAGGGCCGACGAGATGCTCATAGCCTTATCCATAAGCGCAAAGACCAGTACGGAATCGGAAAGGGCCTTCAGCAAACTGAAGAAACTGAGGGGCTGCGACCTCCACGGATCCGTCATCCTCTACCCCCAGGACAGCTCCATCCTCAGGAAACTCGGGATCAACGTCACCTGCGAAGCTGTCCACCAGGACAGGCTCCTCTACAGGAACTGAATACGCCGGATCCCCGGAATCCGGGGATCCGCCGTTTCGTTTTCGTTCCGTGCATATGAATCTTTCAGTTTGTACTATAAAAGTATTTTCGTAAAAAATAAATATTACATTATTTGAGAATTTAAAACCAAGCGCCCTGCAAACGCCAATCTGAAGGCATTTGGGTCCGATTCCGCAAAAAGTACGCTCTATTACAAATCGGGTGGAAATCCCGTCCCGTCACAATATC
>CAZHJV010000076.1:0-2246 GCA_964533525.1 uncultured Methanomassiliicoccales archaeon
TGTTGTAAGACAAGACTGCTTTCTTTGCTCTCTCGTTAAGCTCTTCCTGGGTCATTTCACTCTTCTCCTCATATTTTGCCCCGGCGTCTTACCGCCGGGGCGGGTAAACGGTTTGTTTACAGGGTTTACTCGTTCTCCTCTGCGGCGGCGCGGGCGAGGTAGGCGTCATCGGCCTTCTTCGCGATGGCCTGCATTTCCTTGAGGACATCTGCGTCGATGGGCTTGACGACGTGGTTCTTCAGGACGTCGACGACGATCTCGTGGGCGACATCTGCGGCGTCCTTGTATCCGTTGTTCCTCCAGTCGCCGAGCATGAGCCTGT
Organism: uncultured Methanomassiliicoccales archaeon; assembly: GCA_964533525.1. Classification (GTDB taxonomy): domain Archaea; phylum Thermoplasmatota; class Thermoplasmata; order Methanomassiliicoccales; family Methanomethylophilaceae; genus Methanomethylophilus. The sequence continues at coordinate 323 of CAZHJV010000076.1, forward strand.
CGAATACCAGGGGGTCGGACGCGAGGTCGATGTTCTCCATGGTGGAGGGGTGGGCGATGAAGTCGTTTCCGACTCCGATCTCCTTGATCGCGTCGACGGCGAGGGTCTCATCGGTCACGGGGACTCCCTCCATGACCTTCCTCTCCATCCTGATGATGTCGTTGTCGATGACCATCTGCTCCATGGAGAAGGTCATTCCGAGCTCGAGCATTCCGGATCCGTAGATCATGTTGACGCCCGAAAGTGCTGCGAGGAGGGAGGTGATGGTCTTCTCGTGACCGGCCTGTCCGTCGGGCACCTTGGCGTCGGTCTACATACCGGCGGTGAAGACGGGGCACTTGTAGTACTGTCCGAGCTTCGCGACGGATGCGGAGATCAGTCCGAGCTCAGGAGATCCGACAGGTGCGGTTCCCCTCTTCAGGTCAAAGGTGGTGGTGGAGGATCCGTACCATACCCTTGCGCCGGGGCGGGTCAGCTGGGACAGAACGATACCGGAAAGAACCTCGGCGTTGTGGGTGACGAGGGTTCCTGCCAGGAAGACCGAGGAGGATCCGCCGGCCATGGCCATGGACAGGACGTTCACGGGGATTCCGTACCTTGCTCCCTTGATGATGCACTGGGAAGCGTTGAAGGAAAGCTCCAGGGGCGAGGTGGGGCAGACCAGCATGGACATGATGGGCTTGTTGTATGCCTCTTCCGCGTTTCCGTGGTAGTATGCGAGCACGATGTCACGGTACGCCTCGACGTTTCCGGCAACGGGGTCGATGTGGTGGAAGTGCATCGTGGTGTTCATGATGGAGGTCAGGCACTCGTGGACATCCTCGGCTCCCTTTCCGGCCCAGTTCCTTGCGGAAACAGGCAGGGAGAAGTAGGAGAGTCCGTCGCACCAGTCGCAGAGCCTCGCGATGTTGGCGAGATCCTCCTCGTTGGAGTCCCTGGTCTCGTATTTTCCGTGGCCCTTGTAGTCGCAGACCTGGATACCGGTTCCGAAGCAGGTGTAGTGCACCTTGCCTTTCCATTCCTGGGTGAAGGTCCTGCTCTCGTCGCGTCCGTAAAGGTAGAACTTCTTGGGGACGGTGGCGAGCGCCCTGTCGAGAATGTTTCCGGGGATCTTGACCATCCAGGTCTTCTCGTCGACGGGGCATCCGGCGGCCTTGAAGATCTCCCTTCCCTCGGCATCGGAAACCTGGACACCGTATGTCTCGAGGACATCCCTGGTGGCCATGTCGATCCTGCGGATCTCATCGTCGGTGAACAGTTCGAATTTGATTCCGTTCAGAATGGTCTGAGCGGGATACTCGGGTGTAGTTACTCCCATTACTCTCTTCCTCCTTTGTTTTGTAAGTGTTTTACTCCTCAGTTCTTCAGGGACTCGCGGAATTTCTCGCAGCTGTTGATCTTGATGTCGAGCAGCTTCTCGATGTTCATCTTCGCGGCGATTCCCCTGGGTGCTCCAGGAAGTCCTGTAACGACGCCGATCTTGAGCTCTTCCCTGAGATCCCTCATGATGTGCTCATCTGCAATGTCGAGCGTCGACAAGCCTAATTTCTTCGCGACGTATTCCTTCGCCTTTCCGACCTTCATGTTCTTCGCGTATTCCATACGCGCAACAAGGTCACCGGCGGTGCGGATTCCGCCCATTCCGGATGCGATCATGTGGGCCATGTCCATTCCGACAGGGTCCCCGACTCCAATCTATACACCGTCGCAGTGCGCGATCTCGACCATTGCCTTGCTGGCCCTGGTGACCGCGTCTATCGGAGGGGTCTCGAACATGGGGATTCCTCCGACACCCATTCCCAGGTCGCAGTGGACAGGGATCTCGGCGGCCTTCACGCATTCCTTGACGAAGGTGACCGCTCTTGCCATGTTCCAGGCGAGGGATTTGCTGGTGTTGGTGTTGCAGACGGCTCCGAAGACGTTG
>CAZHJV010000077.1:0-1747 GCA_964533525.1 uncultured Methanomassiliicoccales archaeon
CCTCCCTGGCCATCCCCTGTTACGAGACGGTGATATACACGGACGACCAGAAGTCCGGGGACAGGGAACTGGACAGAAGCCATCTCATGAGGGTGCAGACGCCCCAGGCATACGAGTATTCTTCGATGCTGGCACTTTACGACCGTGCGGAGAAGGAGGACCGTCACGATTTCATCTATGCGGACATCGTCGCGATCGAATACGGGATGACCGTGTATTTCTCCAGAGGTTTCGCCAACAACATAAAGATCACCAAGCAGGAGGACATCCCTCTCTGCGAGTACCTCATGGGGCTTCCCGGGGACCAGCTGTTCGATCTCTGACGATCTCCCTTACAGAATCGGTATCCTCGTAATAGAGTTCCGCGGCATGTGCCAGATCCACGAATATGCCGCATTCCACGACCCCGGGGATGATGTCTATGGCGGCCTCGGTCTCCGCCGGATCCGCGATCTCTTCGAATTTGCAGTCGTAGATGTAATGCCCCTCGTCGGTCACGAACGGCACCCCTTCCTTCTTCCTGAGGACGGGTTCGCATCCGAGTCTGCGCAGGGCTTCCGCGGTGGCGGTGTGGGCGAATCTGCATACTTCCACGGGGACGGGGGTCTTCCGGCCGAGAACGTTGACGGCCTTGAACCCGTCGGCCACTATGATCTCCCTGTCGGTCATTTCCGCCACGATCTTTTCCTTCAGGAGCGCACCTCCGAGTCCCTTAATCAGCGAGAGGCCCGGGCCGATCTCGTCCGCACCGTCGATGGTGATATCGATGCGGTCCACGGAGCAGATGTCGCATATCCTGAGGCCTTTGGCCTTCGCATATGCCTCCGTCTGCAGCGACGTGGCGGCGAATTCCAAATTGTATCCGGAGGCCGTCAGTTCCGCCAGGCGGTCCACGGCCATCTCGGCGGCGTTGCCCGTCCCGAGTCCGACGGTCATCCCGTCCTTCACATAACGGTCCACCGCGGCCACCGCGGCGGGGCGTTTCCTTAGCCATGGGGGGATCTCAGACATCCTTCTTCCTCTCTGACAGATAATCGAAGTATGCGCAGCATGGGTATCCTTTGGCTCCCGTCCTTTTGTCTTCCGGGGGCAGTTCCATGTAATCTCCGTAGGAGATCCTCAGGAGTCTGTCGTATTCTCTGGGGAGCGGGGCCTCGGTGTCCTCGAACCGGTGCAACACCGGTTCCCCGTAGTATTCGGCCGGACATATCTCCTTGCGGAATTCGGTGGTCAGGACCGTGACGCTGTCAGAATCCGCGTTGCAGACGGCTTTGGTTATCTTCTTCAGGGCCGGAACGGTCCATCTGGCACATCTGTAGAACGGGTATGAATCGAGAATGTCCATGAGGGTGATCATGACGTGCATCGTCCAGACGGAGACGAACGACAGGAATCCCCTGAGTTTCCTGTTAGGATATCTGACAAGAGGGAAGATGTCGATGAACGGCGCGGTCTTGTTCTTCAGGTTCTCTCCGAAGTCACCCTCTTTCAATATGACATGGGAGTGGGAGTCGGCCATCGGTTCGTGATAGTAGTATCTCTCCGGATCGAGTTCTTCGGAAAGGGCTTTCCTCACCGCAGGGAGGTCGTCTTCCCATACGAGCAGGTCGATGTCGTTGTCCCAGGGGATGAATCCGCCGTGCCTGACGGCGCCCAATGCCGTGCCGTATCCCAAATAGAATCTGATATGGCGGGAATTCAGAGCTTTGGATATGTCTTTGTACATCGACAGCAGTCTGCGTTGGCC